>JBBQUC010000087.1:0-11313 GCA_038212815.1 Cytophagales bacterium | reverse complement strand
TGCGGGCGTGGGCGTGGGGGGCAAGCCGTGCCCTCGACTATTTTGATACCGACCGCGACGTGGATGCCAAACAGGTTGGTGTCGAGGGCTTGTCGCGATTTGGCAAAGCGGCTCTGGTGGCCATGGCCTACGAACCGCGCTATGCCATTGGGTTCATTGGCTCGTCGGGGGCGGGCGGGGCCAAGTTGCACCGGCGCACGTTTGGCGAGCAAACCGAAAACGTGGCCGGGTCGGGCGAATATCACTGGATGGCGGGGAATTATATCAAATACGCCGGGCCGCTCACCCCTAACGATTTGCCCGTTGATGCGCACGAATTGGTGGCACTTTGCGCTCCCCGGCCCGTGTTTATCAGTGCAGGATCGACCACAGTAGAAGGCCCCTGGATTGATGCAAAAGGTATGTTTTTAGGCGGTGCCTACGCAGGGCCGGTCTACCGGTTATTGGGTAAAAAAGACCTCGGCACCACCGAGTTCCCACCCATGGAAACCACCCTCACCAACGGAGAAATTGCGTTTCGGCAGCACAGTGGCGGCCATACCACCGGCCCCAACTGGCCCACATTTCTCCAATTTGCCGACCGGTATATGAAAACCAGCCCCCAGTGTGCGAAATGACGAGTGGGAGGAGTGAGAAGGAATTACAACCCAATTGGAACCGCTACCATCGTGGTATCCCAGCCCAAGTACATGGTGGCCGTTTTCGCGTCTTTCTTGGCGAATTGAATCGAAAAGTTCTCTATTACGGTAGCTGATTTCTGCACCGGCACGGTTACGCGGGCCACATCGAGGCTCTCGTTATAGCTGTATGCTCCCCACTGATCCACGTCAGAACTGAAAATGATTGTCCACTCGGTTTCGTTCGGAATAGTGAGCAGAGCGTAGCTGCCCGCCCGTATTTTTTTGCCGCCAATGGTCACGTCCTGGTAGAATTTGATCTCCGGGGCTTCGTTGGCCCCGGCCCGCCATACCTTGCCATACGGCACGAGCTTCCCAAAAACCTCCCGACCATTCTTGAACGGGCGATTGTACGTAATCCGAATCATGGCCTTGTCGGTGCCAATTTTAGCCGGGGCAAATTTACGGTCGTGGGCATACTCATCCGGGTAGTAGGCCATGTCCATCGGCGTTTTATCGAGGCCGCGAAACGTTTGAGCAGTAGCTCACCCAAGAGTCAGGAGCATAATTCCGAAAAGCAAACCTATTTTTATCATTGTATTTGGCGAAATAATGTGCGTAAAAGTAGCTCTAAAAGTAGAATCTATAACCAGGCTGGTTTTCTGCCTTGAGAGCAACACGCATTCCGATTCCCGTTCCACCTACCCGCATGATTCAACCCAAGCCAGCGCGTACACCCTCTGATTTAGTAGCCAACCTCCGGCGATTCTGGGAAATTTCTGCCGACAAAATTCGGCTTATCGAGCAACACTATGACGCATCGAAAGGCTCGCCAGTGTTTACCGTACAGGGCCGTTACACCACCCGTGGTTGGACCGAATGGACACAGGGGTTTCAGATTGGGTCGGCTATTTTACAGTTCGATGCCACCCAGGATGCCGAGTTTCTGACCCTGGGCCGCCAGAAAACCCTCGCCCTTATGGCCCCGCATGTGAGCCACGTGGGCGTACACGACCATGGGTTTAATAATGTCAGCACGTACGGAAACCTGTTACGGCTTATGAACGAGGGCCGGATTCCGGCGAACGACTGGGAAAAGAATTTTTATGAACTGGCCCTTAAAATTTCGGGGGCCGTACAAGCCAATCGCTGGACAGACATTACCCCTACAGAATCGGGGTCAGCCGGATTTATTCATTCGTTTAACGGGCCTCATTCGCTGTTTGTCGATACCATCCGATCATGCCGGTCTCTGGTAGTCAGCCACTTGCTGGGGCATATATTTCAGGGCGAAGGCGATGTTCGCATCAATCTGCTGGAACGGGCCTTGCTCCACATCAACGCCACCGCCACTTTTTCGGTCTATTATGGCGACGGGCGCGACGCGTATGATGCCTGGGGGCGCACTGCTCACGAGAGTATTTTCAACGTGACGGATGGCCACTACCGCTGCCCAAACGCTCAACAGGGCTATACGGGGTTCAGCACCTGGACACGGGGATTGGCCTGGGCTATGTGTGGCTTTGCCGAACAACTTGAAGCACTGGCCGTGATTCCTGACACTGAATTGGCTGGTCTTGGTGGGCGTGAATCACTCGAAGCCATGATGCTGAAAGCAGCCCGTGCTACCTGCGACTTTTACCTCGCTAATCCGTCCACAGATGGCATTCCCTACTGGGATACAGGTGCCCCAACCCTCTATAAACTGGGCGATTACCTGAACCGACCGGCTAATCCGTTCAACGAATACGAACCCGTTGACAGCTCGGCGGCCGCCATTGCCGCTCAGGGCTTGCTGCGTTTGGGAAACTACCTGATGACGGATCAACGCCCATCAGCGATAAAAGGTGAGGACGGGCAAAAAGTAGGGCAAATTTACTGGCAAGCCGGGCTAAGCGTGCTGGACACTCTGCTCCAAGAGCCTTATCTAAGCACTAACTCACAGCATCAGGGACTGTTGCTGCACTCCATTTATCACCGGCCTAATGGCTGGGATTATGTCCCTGAAGGCAGCAACATTCCCTACGGCGAATCGAGTATGTGGGGCGATTATCACCTGCGGGAAGTGGCCCTGTATGTGCAGCGCATCATCGACAACGCCCCGTATTACACGTTTTTTACCCGTAATGCCGAACTGAACACCTACCCATGAGCGGAAAATACAAACCGAAATACACCCGGATGGCTCAGCTAAAAACGGTGCCTGATGTAGCTGCATACCTACAAACCAACGGAATTGACCTGTCCTTTGACGAGTCACTGCTGCCACCTGAAACCAGTCCGTTCAACCGGGAAATCAGGCTTAAATCGGGTAAAACCATTGGCAATAGTCTCTGTATTTTACCAATGGAGGGTTGGGATGGCACCCTGAATGGAAAGCCATCGGGGTTTACCCGAAAACGCTGGCTCAAATTTGCCGAAAGCGGGGCTAAATTGCTGTTTGGCTGCGAGGCCGTTGCCGTCTGTCATGCGGGGAAAGCAAATCCGAATCAGTTAGTCATCAACCCCGAAAACCTCGACGAATTCGTTACCCTCCGTCAACTAATTCTCGATAAACATGGCGAGCTATTCGGCACCGCCGACGATCTGGTGATTGGTCTTCAACTCACCCATTCGGGCCGATTTTGCAAGCCCAATAGTCACAAACTATTTGAGTCGAAAATCCTGTATGCCCACCCCTTCCTCAATCAGCGGTTCGGCCTGCCAGCCGAGTACCCAACGCTAACCGATGCAGAAATTGACACCATTATCCAGCAATACATCGACGCGGCTGTATTGGCCCAACGGGCGGGTTTCGACTTTGTGGACATTAAGCATTGCCACGGGTATCTGGGCCATGAGTTTCTAAGTGCCGTAAACCGGGCGGGAAAGTACGGCGGCAGCTTTGCCAATCGCACCCGGTTTCTGCGGAACATTGTGGCCGGTATCCGGCAAGCAGCTCCGGGGTTAGACATGGGTATCCGGCTGAGTGCCTTTGATCTGTTGCCGTTCAAAAAGGGGGTAAATGATGTGGGCGAACCAGAACAGACGGATCGTTACCCGTTCGCCTTTGGTGGGCAGGATACGGGTCTGACTCTCGATCTGACCGAACCAAAGGCGTTTCTAGAGCTGGCACAATCGCTTGGTATTCAGCTAATTTGTATTACGGGCGGTAGCCCCTATTACAATCCTCATTTGATGCGCCCTGCCCTGTTTCCCCCTTCTGATGGCTACTTGCCACCCGAAGACCCGCTGCTGGGTGTAAAACGGCAAATCGACGTGACCTTCGACCTAAAAAAAGCCTTTCCTGAGTTGGTTATTATTGGGTCGGGGTATTCGTATTTGCAGGAATGGCTGCCCAACGTAGCCCAGTACGTGCTCAGAAACGGCATGGCTGATAGCGTTGGGTTCGGGCGAATGGTGCTGTCGTACCCAACCATGCCTGCCGATATGCTGGCCGGGCGGTCGCTTACCCGCAACCTGATTTGCCGAACCTTTTCTGACTGCACCACCGCCCCTCGAAATGGCCTGGTATCGGGCTGCTACCCGCTGGACCCGCAGTACAAAAAATTACCCGAAGCCGAGCAACTTAAAGCCATTAAAGAAACGCTGTGAAACAGATCGCCTTCATTACGGGCGGCAGCCGGGGCATTGGTCTGGGTATTGCCGAACACCTGGCCCGCAACGGGTTCGACCTGGCCATCAATGGGATCCGTCCGGAGTCGGAAGTCGTAGAAGTGCTTGGGGGGTTGCGCCAATTAGGAGCCGACGTACTCTATTGCCCCGGCAACATTGCCCATGCCAAAGCGCGGGCCGTTATACTGGGTCGAATTGAGGAGCGTTTTGGCCGATTGAATCTATTGGTCAACAATGCCGGTATAGCCCCCAGCGTTCGGGCTGACATCCTGGAAGCTACCGAAGAAAGCTTTGACCAGGTGCTGAACACCAACTTGAAAGGCACCTATTTCCTGACCCAGGCAACGGCCAACTGGATGATCCGGCAGAAAGCAACTACTACTGACTTTCAAGCTAGTATCATCACTATTTCGTCAATTTCGGCCACCGTTGCCTCCGTCAACCGGGGCGACTACTGTCTCTCGAAGGCAGGGCTGAGCATGGCAACGCAGTTGTTTGCCACCCGGCTCGGCGAATATGGCATTCCGGTGTATGAAATACGTCCGGGTATTATCAAAACGGACATGACAGCGGGCGTAACGACTAAATACGATAACCTCATTGCCAATGGGTTAACCGTGCAGCCCCGCTGGGGTCTACCCAACGATGTGGGCCGGGCTGTAGCGGCCATTGCCAGGGGCGATTTTCCCTACTCCACCGGGCAAGTATTTATGGTTGACGGCGGCCTGACCCTCGCCCGACTTTAATTTAGGGTCAATAAGTTGTCATTCATGGTCATTCAGCAAAAACAATCAATGACCACGAATGACCATTTTATGACCACCTAATGACCATGAATGACACCCAATGACCATGAATGACCACTTAATGACACCCTACTAACTCCCCAATACCCAATGAAAAACACCCCTTATACGCGACGCAAATTTATCCAGACGGCTGCCGTGAGGACGGCCGTTTTGGGAATGCCCACCCTTATTCCGAGCCGGGCCTTCGGGGCCAACGACCGGATGCGGGTAGCCGTGATTGGCCTGAACGGACGTGGTAAAGACCACATTGCCGGTTTCTCGAAACTGGAAAACGTAGAAGTAGCCACCCTATGCGATGTGGACGAGGTGGTACTTCGAAAATCGGCCACCGATTTTGAAACGACGTATAAGCGAAAAGTAAAGATGGAGAGTGACTTGCGGAAAGTGTATGACGACAAAGACATCGATGCCGTGAGCATTGCCACTCCGAATCACTGGCACGCCCTGGCAGCCATTTGGGCCTGTCAGGCGGGTAAAGATGTGTATGTAGAGAAACCCGCCTGCCATAACCTGTATGAGGGCCGCAAATTGGTTGAAGCAGCCAGCAAATATGGGCGTATTGTGCAGCATGGAGTGCAGTTGCGCAGTTCAGTGGCCATTCAGGAAGCCATTCAGCATCTGCGCGATGGCCTGATTGGCAAGGTATATATGGCGCGGGGCATTGTCTATAAATGGCGGGGCGATATTGGCAACCTGGGCAACTCGCCCGTTCCAGAAGGACTGAACTGGGATTTATGGCAGGGACCCGCCCAAACGCGGGCGTTCAGCAAAAACTATGTACACTACAACTGGCACTGGTTTTGGGACTATGGCAACGGCGATATTGGTAACCAGGGGATTCACGAGACTGACCTCTGTATGTGGGGACTGGATGTGGGCTTACCCGAAACCATCACCTCGGCAGGCGGCAAGTTTTTATGGAACGACTGCAAAGAAACCCCCGAAGTGCTGACCTCGACCTATCACTATCCGAAGCAGGGCAAAATCATCGAATTTGAGGTGCGCCCCTGGATGACCAACAAGGACGATGGCGTGGAAATTGGCAATCTGTTTTATGGCGACAAAGGCTACATGGTTATCAATGGCTACTCTGATTACAAAACCTACCTGGGCCGCAACCGCGAACCCGGCCCCGCCCGCAATGCGGGTGGCGATCACTACAAAAACTTCGCCGATGCGGCACGGGCCAGAGACAAGAAGATGCTGAACGGCCCCGTCGAAACGGGACATCTCTCGGCCTCGCTAGCGCACTTGGGCAACATTGCCTACCGCCTGGGTCGCACCCTCCACTTCGACCCGGCCAAAGAGGTCTTTATTGGTGATAAAGATGCCAACGCGATGCTAACCCGCAAATACCGAGCACCCTACCTTATTCCAGCTACTGTTTAATAGTGGATGTCGGATTTGGGATTTGTTGCTGACGCGCTAAGCTACTCCTGCGTCGGCAATAAATCCGACATCCGACATCCCCAATCCGACATCCCTAATCCGACATTCGACATCTTATGATTCCAAAATCCCCCCTTCAGCATCTCCTTCAGCTTCCGGTTCTGGTAGCCGCCCTGGGTTATTTTGTCGATATGTACGATCTGTTTCTCTTCAGCGTGGTTCGGGTGCCGAGCCTCAAAGCATTGGGAGTAACCGGCGAACAACTGCTGCCCGAAGGCGTTTTTTTGCTCAACATGCAGTTGGCAGGTCTGCTGATCGGGGGCGTATTCTGGGGGATGCTGGGGGATAAGCGCGGGCGATTGTCGGTCTTGTTTGGGTCTATTTTGCTCTATTCCGTAGCCAACATAGCGAATGGTATGGTTACCAGTTTACCCCAATATGCCAGTTTACGGTTTATTGCGGGTATTGGGTTAGCGGGCGAGCTAGGGGCAGGCATCACGCTGGTGGCCGAGATTTTGCCCCGGCAACTGCGGGGGTATGGCTCCATGCTGGTAGCGACTATGGGCGTATTGGGCGGTATTTTAGCTTATTTTGTCGCCGATTTATTTGCCTGGCGGATGTCGTATTACGTTGGGGGTGGGCTGGGGCTTTTGCTGCTCGTGCTACGGGTCAACGTGTTTGAGTCAGGGTTATATCTGAACCTCACCCAAAAAAATGTAGTGCGGGGTAACTTTCTGGCCCTGCTTACCAACCCCCAACGCCTGCGTACCTATCTGCTGGCCATTGTGATGGGCATACCCCTATGGTTTGTGGTGGGAATTCTCATCACCTTTTCGCCGGAGTTTGGCCGTCAGGCGGGGCTTGCGGAGCCGATTGTGGCGGGTAAAGCGGTGATGCTCGCCTTTACCGGCCAATCCCTCGGCGACATTGTCAGTGGCCTGCTCAGTCAGCGATTACACAGTCGCAAAAAAGCGATTCGGATTTTTATCCTGCTATCGTTCGCCATGATGCTGGTCTATTTACTCGCTCCTGTTCACCAGACGGGTCAGTTTTATTTTATCTGTGCCTGCCTGGGGTTTTGCAATGGCTACTGGACACTCTTCATTGTACTAGCCGCCGAACTCTTCGGCACCAACTTACGAGCTACCGTAGCTACCTCTGTCCCCAATTTTGTGCGGGGGGCAACGGTGCCGCTCACCGGGTTGTTTGTCTGGCTCAAACCCTCGCTGGGGCTAACCTACGGCCCCCTGCTCATCGGTGTCGTTGTAGTGAGTTGTGCTCTGCTGGCGTTGCATTTCTTAGAGGAAACCTTCAGCAAAGACATGAACTACGTGGAGGGGTGAAACAGTCTGTGGGGTTTATTCATGAAATCGCACGACCGGGAAAGCGGAGATGCGCAACCGGGCGGCACCCATCGGCAGCAAGGTAACGGTCTCTATCGGCTCGGTGGTGGTTACGGGGCTTTGGGGCAGAGGGGCACACAGGCCGTATTGATCCACCGTCCAGCCGGGCAGTTTACGGGCCTTGGCCGTTAGCGTAATGGGGGCATCGGCGGGGGTAAACGGAAACAGACTGACCGGCCCCGGCTTCCGTACCACCGTGAATGACTCATTGAGTTTGGCTTCGTTCAGCACTAAGGCATAATTCCAGTCCGATTTGGGATAAATCTCAAACGAGGGCCACTGTGTCGGGTCGGCGTTGGGTTGCCATTTCGAGTCGCCGATGGCAGTTTTCCTGCTGTCTTCTTTGCGGTATTCCTCCTGAATTTTCAGCGAATAGGTCAGTGGACCGTAGTTGACACTCACGCTGTTTTTATTTTGCTCCCAGGTGCGCAGGGCCAGCGTCATGGGTAGGTCGAGGGTAATTTTATCGCCCGTTTTCCAGGTATCGCTGAGCCGGATATACTGCCCTTTTTTAATGCTCACCGGCACCACCTGCCCATTGATCCGCACGGTTGGGTTGGCGCACCAGGCAGGCACGCGCAGGTAGAGCGGAAAGGCCACGGGCTTTGCTGTTTTCAGCGTTAGCCGCACCTGCTCCTCAAACGGATAGCTGGTCTCCTGACTTAGGGTTACTGTCTGCCCCGATCCCACTTTAGCCGTCACCGTCGATGCACTGTAGAGCACCGCAGCCAGGCCATTGTCGGGGGTAGCCATCCAGAGGTTTTCGGCATAATAGACCCAGCCATTCGAGTGGTTATGCTGGCAGCAGCGGCTGCTAAAGGGGTTCATCATCAGAAAAGGCCCTTCATTTTGCAGACCGGGGCTGTGGTTTTTCGCATCGCTCACTACCATGTTTGGGGCCGTCAGGTAACGCAGGGATCGGTAATCGGGCATAAAAGCCGCCGGGAGGGTATTGAATGCTACATCCTCGCAGTTGTCGGCCCAGGCGGGGTCGCCGGTGAACCGCAGCAGCAACTCGTCGGAGGCCATCTGCTCGACCATGCCACAGGTTTCTACCGCCTGCCGGGGGTCGGTATAACCAGGGCGACTGTTCTCATCGCCCCCCCACATGCCACCTGGCACCTGCCCATACCGTTGGCGCACCAGTTCGAAATTGCGGTATGTGGCTCGCTGATCGGCGCGGTTGCCACTCTGCATAAAGTAGGTGGCCGGCTCCCGAAAACACTGGGCAATGTTTACGTTATGCCAGTTAGGGAGGGTGTTTACCTGCCGCCAGTTGGCCGTATTCTGGTGAATTTTGGTAGCCAGAGTCAAAAGTGACGGCTCTTTAGTGCGGTTATAGAGCCAATACACACTATAGAGGTTGTCGCCCCCCCGGCTGTTTTCCCAGTAATCTTCCAGAAACTCCTCGTCGGGAATGGTCAGTTGCCAGGCAAAGTACCGGCTCATCAGGGTCAGAATCCGGGGGTCGGGCTGGTGTTCGTAGCGCGATTGCAGGCAAAACAACATGAGCATCTGCGCCCAAAGGTCGCGCTTGCCCTTGCTCAATACTACCGGCCCAAAATCGCCATTGTCGCGTTGGCTATTGATGGTACCATCGAGCCAGAGTTTGGTTTCGGCCAGCATATCGGGGCGGTTCAGCACGTAGGCCATATCGCCATACCCTTTCAACCAGTAGGGCAGTTCTTCCCAGCCATAGTCGCCCTTGCCGTCTTTATTGAGCCAGGCGTTGTTGGTTTTGGTGAGCCAGATACTGATCTGCCCCAGATGGCCCGCCAGCCCATTGGCCTGCCGGTTGAGGGTTTCGAGCAGCCAGCCGCCGGGTTTAATGCTGCCAATGGGCAATTTGATGAAATAATTTGGGGACAGCGGAGGTTGGTTGCTGACGTAGAAGGCATTACGGGTGGCCGTATCAGGGCGGTCAACCGCCGATACGGTGCGGGTAGGCGGGGTAGTAGATAACAGACCTGGAACACTGAGTAAGACTGCAATGGTGGTAATACGATTCATGGGTGGTTCAGAAAAAGGGATTGGCAACGGGGAATGCGCAAAGATATAATTTTTGGCATGACCACCAACGGCATAGAATTATACGGTAACAACTATCCCCCCATTGCCCAAATCCGTATATTTACCCGGCCATCCATAAACGGCTCGTGGTATTCATTAACCTAACCCTATTACCTACGCTTCACTCTCACTTCATTTGTATGCAAAAACGTTTCCTGACGTTACTCCTTGCCCTTGCTGGCTGTACGGCTGCCTGGGCGCAGACTACCTTTCCCCGCAATGGTGTTTTCGATGAGCGACCCGGATTATACGCGTTCACCAACGCTACCATTACGGTTGACCCACAAACCGAGCTGAAAAACGCCACCCTGCTCATCCGCGATGGGCGCGTAGTAGCCGCTGGCACTACCGTAGCCATCCCTGCCGGTACAGTGGTGAGCGATATACAGGGCAAACACATCTACCCCTCCCTGCTCGACCTCGACTCTGACTATGGGATGCCCGAAGTGCAGCGCAGTGCCCGTGGATTTGGCGGGGCACCCCAGTACGAATCGGCCAAAAAGGGGGCGTACTACTGGAACCAGGCTATCCAGCCCGAAGTAGATGCCAGCCAATTGTTTAAAGCCAACAATACCCGCGCCGACGAACTGCGCAAACTTGGCTTCGGGGCAGTGCTGACCCATGCCCACGATGGTATTGCGCGGGGAACCGGTACGCTCGTTACCCTGGCTGACGACCGGGAGAATACGCTGGTGCTGAAAAACGAAGCCTCGGCGCATTTCTCGTTCAACAAAGGCAGTTCAGGACAGGCCTACCCCAACTCACCCATGGGAGCCGTGGCCCTGTTACGGCAGGCCTTTTTCGATGCCGACTGGTACAACCGCGGGGGCAGCAAGGAGCAGGCTAACCTCTCGCTCGCAGCCTTTAGTCGCCTGACAGGCATGCCCACCCTCTTCGAGGTGACCGATAAATATGGGGTGCTGCGGGCTGACAAAATTGGCGACGAGTTTGGGGTTCAATATATCATCAAAGGCGGGGGCGATGAGTACCAGCGGATCGATGAGGTGAAAGCTACGGGAGCCTCGCTCCTGCTACCGCTTAACTTCCCCGCTGCCTACGACGTAGAGGATGCCTGGGATGCCGACAATGTAACCCTGGCCGAGATGAAACATTGGGAGATGGCCCCCACCAATGCCGGGCGCGTGGCCGGGGCCAATATCCCCTTCGCGCTCACCACCGCCGGGCTGAAAAACAAAGCCGATTTCTGGGTCAACCTCCGCAAAGCCATCGAAAATGGTCTCAGCGAACAGAAAGCCCTGGAAAGCCTGACCCTTGCCCCCGCCCGGCTCATTAAAGCCGACGACCTGCTGGGTAGCCTGCAACCGGGCCGGGTCGCCAACTTCATCATCACCTCCGGCAACCTGTTCAGTGCGGATAACCTCATTTACGAAAACTGGATTCGGGGCAAGC
>JBBQUC010000086.1:0-11405 GCA_038212815.1 Cytophagales bacterium | reverse complement strand
ATCTTCGCGCTGTTTGGGGTCTTCGATCAGGGTGCGGGACAGCGACAGTAACCCGTTGTGGATTAGCCATTTTTCGGGATAGCAAAAGCTGGCCCAGTCGTTGCTGGGGCTTTCGGAGTAGCCAATCCACTGATTGTTAGTGTCGATCACTTTCTCAAACTGGCGGATTACCTGTCCACGCACCGCCAATTTAAGTTTCATCCAGCCAGGCAGGTAGTAAATATGGGCGGTAGTACCAGTGTCGGTTTTCACCACCTGCCAGGCTTCGGCCTGCCTATCGTTGTACATGGTCAATCCGAACTTGCGGCTATTATACGAATAATCGGCCTGAAAACCGAAGCTGATTCTGGCATCGGTCAGGTCGCCCAGCGAGCGGAGGTCGTAGCGCACGTTGACCTGATGCGGCAACCCCCTCCCGTGTTCGGCCACGATCTCAAATTTTACCCCGGCCAGTTGCTCCGCCGTGAAGGGTCGGTTTTTGTACCAGTCATAGCCTTTGGTGCTGCTAAACCCCATGCCTGCCAAAATTGACAACCCTGCCAGCCACCACCGCCAATTGGCCCAGCGTGAAGGAGCGGGTAGTTCGGTTTCTGCCCAGTCGGTGGGGCTACGCAGCATCAGTTGATTTCGGCGAAGGGCGGGTAAAAATGAGGTATAAATTTGTACAATCTGCACCGTGAGTGGCTCCTGCTCTACCTCCTGCCGGTTTTTGGCCTTAAACTCCTCCCAATTTTCGTGACCCAAATACAGGCAGAAAACCAGCCGGGTTTTATCGTGAAGGTTAAAATCCTGCCCTGGCAGTTGCTCAAACAGCCGCCGACGCAGCAGGTCCTTGCTAATGAGCAGGTTGGCGGCCCGGTCTAAGCCAAGTTGGGCTTTCAGGTTTTCCTCAATATCGAGGAGCAGGTCTTCGACAAAGCCGTTTTTGTTACGGATAGCCGAGAAGTTAGTAAATTCTGGCCCGTAGGCTGTCCATTTTTCGGGCCAGTCGGTAATAATGCGTTGACGGAATTGTTCAAGTAGTTCGTGGAGGTAAATTTTATCGCGAAGTTTCATGTGTCGGCGGGTAAACCTTACTGGACGAGGTGGCAATATAAAGCCACTAAACGGCTTATTTATATAATTAGATGGAAAAACTCATTTGATCGGCCTGAAGGACAGGGTTTGCAAAATGCCTGTTTGCAAACCTTCAGGATTTGCAAACAGGCATTTTGCAAAAAGTAAAGTAGTTGGCCGGGCCATATTTGTGGCCTAATAGCTTTCCGGCTGTATTTGCACCCTAACTATAACTTATTGGAAAATGAATTATGTTCTGACAGGGCTGCTCGCCTTACTCATTACTTGCCGGGTTATTGCCCAAACTGCTACGCCTACTCTGGTGAAGGATATAAATCCACTCGATGATGGATCTGAACCGAGGATTACCGATAGTCAGAATGGCTGGATGTACATCAAAGGCGCAGTAACCGTTATAAATTCAGGGTATACCAGTTTCTCGGATTCTCAATGGAGAACAGATGGTACTACTATTTCGGTTATCGATAGCAGAACCGCCAATGCTGCCAAATTGGGGCTACCGAATACTTTTACAGTTTTTGACAACTGGCTGACTGTTAATGGGACTACTTATTTTAAGGGCGATAACGGGGTTCAGTATGGAATCTGGAAAACCGATGGTACAGTGGCCGGTACAGTTTACATATTCGGCATCTTTTCGACTGCGCAGCTTGGTCCCAATTTAAGATATCGGGATTACTACAATGCCATGAAGCCTAATTTTCAGTACATCAACAACCGGCTGTTGTTTACCGAATTCGCCTATGATCAGGGAACTAACGATGCGCGAATATGGCAAAGCGATGGTACGCCCAGTGGCACTACCGTGCTGACAACGGCTCCCTATAGGTATAATGGGGACCTCCCCCGTTCGTTTCAGACGGTGGGTAATACTCTCTATTTTGTACAGGGGTCGCGGGGAGATCAGGGAAATCTGGGCGATGAACTTTGGAAAACCGATGGCACCGTGGACGGTACAGTTATGGTAAAGGACATCCAGACTGGTTCGGGAAGTTCAAGCCCCAGCGATCTGGTCAATGTAGGCAGAACTCTATTTTTTTCCGCAAATGATGGTGTCAACGGTCAGGAGCTCTGGAAAACCGATGGTACCACAGCCGGGACTGTACTAGTGAAAGACATTAATCCGGGCAGTGCTGGCTCGTTTTCCGGCGACCCAACAGTGCCCAAATTAATCAGTTTTAATGCTATCTTACTCCTTGAGGCCGACGACGGTACGCACGGTACGGAACTGTGGCGAAGCGACGGGACAACGGCTGGTACCCAACTCGTTCTCGATATTAATCCGGGCGCACAAGGGGGTTATTTTCCGGGCATGTATGGGCTGAATCCGCTGGGCAACACTAAACCATTTCTATTTGGGGGTAAGTTGTATTTTCAGGCCACGGATAACACACACGGGCAGGAACTATGGCGCACCGACGGAACAACAGCGGGTACTACACTGGTTGCCGATTTAAATTCCGGCACGGGCAGTTCCTATGTAGATAAACTGTATGATGCGGGTACACAGCTTTTTATTCCGGCCCGGTTGGTCGATGACAGTCGAACGACCTTTACGCTTTGGAAAAGTAACGGCCTAGCTGTAGGTCAAGTAACAACTGGCTTGTTTCCTGCCAGAGAGTCACCTTATGCTAATGTACGGATACTGAACGGACAGGCTGTTTTCTGCAAGCGAGATGCGGTATCGGGCGATATTGGCCTCTATCAATCGGATGGCACAGCAGTTTCGCTGATCAAAACCATTACCCTTGACCGCTACATTGGTCAGGGCAACTTCGGCGATTTTATAGGTGGGCCGGTTATGCTGGGCGTATTCAACAATAGGCTGTACTTCAGCAATACCGATGACCACGGTGCCGAACTATGGCGTACCGACGGTACGGCGATCAATACGGGTCTGTTTGCCAATCTGAACCTACAGGGGTCATCAGCATTTGACTATTATGGGGGAGGGGCATCAAGGGCCAACACCTTATTTTTGGACGCTTACGACGGCACAACCCGCCCGCCCGCCAAGCCATATGACCTTTGGAAGACTGACGGTACCACATCGGGTACGCAACGGGTAAAATCGCTGGATGCTGCTAATAGCTTTTGGCGTTATTCATCTTTAAGTGTATTCCAGAATAAACTGTACTTTCCAGTGGAGAAGCCGGGCTATGATTACAGCATCTGGCAGACCGATGGTACAGATACAGGTACTACACTATTCTGGCCGCAGGATGTAAACTTACTGACTGTCGATAATAAGCTTTATATTCTAGACAGATACAACAAAACGTTGTATGTCACTACTGATGGGTATACCAGTACGATTCTAAGCACAGGAAATACTGAACTAAACAAACTCTTTACGGTAAACGGCAAAGTTTATTTTTTTAGAAGCGGGTCGGATTATGTGGCTCAACTCTGGACAACAAACGGCACAGTTGCCGGTACAACGTTGATACAAACAACCGGGTCTTCGGCCTATGACGTTAATAGCGTGATCGCTAACAATGTTCTTTACTTTGTAGGTAATGATGCCACACATGGTTATGAACTCTGGCGCACAGATGGAACAACCGCTGGCACATACATGATAAAAGACATGGTACCCGGTACAGGTTCTATACAGGTAGACCAACTTGTAGCGGCTGGTAATCAGGTATATTTTTTGCAAAGAAACGGTTCTGACCTTTGGAAAACTGACGGTACGGAGACAGGTACTGTGTTGGTCAAATCGTTTTTCCCGTACAACACTCAATCACTGGGGGCCGTAGGTAATTTAGTCTTATTCTCTACATACAATATCGTTAATGGGGCATATGCTTATACGCTTTGGAAGTCGGACGGTACACAGGATGGAACAGTCACGCTTAAAACAGGAGTTGGGTATGGCAATTGGAATCCGAAATTTGTTTACAATAACAGCGCCTACTTTATAGCATTGGATATAGAACACGGTCAGGAACTTTGGAAAACCGATGGTACAGAGGCTGGTACAACATTGGTTGCCGATCTCTATCCTGGGGCAGTTGGCAGCACGCCCAACCTGATCGACATCACGAATAATACGCTCTACTTTACCGCCTTTACACCCACTTATGGTCGTGAACTCTGGAAACTCCCGCTATCGGATAATTGTGTCACAAATACCACGCTCAAATCCGGCTCCTGGAACGACCCAACGGTATGGAGTTGCGGCACCGTGCCATCCACTACTAACGATGTGACTATTAGTCCGGCCCACAGTATCACCATCAATGGCATTGCGGCCCAGGCTAAACAGGTAAGCCTGAGTGGGAAGATTATCTATCAGAACAACGGGAAACTACAGATAGGTCAATAAAGCATCGACAACGGAGCCTGCCTTGTTTTTCACTGTTTTGCCCCGGCTTTATACGGGTTACGACCCTGATTATAGGCCTCCATCCAGCCATCGCTTTGGTTGCGGTTGAGCAGACAGACCCCTGCCAGGGCAATATACGCCTACTTCGGCCAACTGCACCGGGCCGATAGCTTCAGTAATGGTAAGCCGGATTAGGTGCAGCCTGGAGTTGTGGGGGAAATATGAATCAGGAATGCGCTAAAATTTCCTTGAATTGGTTTAACCTGATTACTGAAAGTGAAGGAAAATCAATTGTATCAAAAACACGAAAATGCCGGTCATTCGATACCAAGTAATCGGCATTCACTGACAGGGCTAAGTTTGAAAACTTATTATCGTCAGGGTCTTCGGTAATGAAATCCCAGCGAAAAGAGGATTCAGCTAATAACGTGTTTTTGGAAGCGAGTAAAATTTGAAGTACTCTATCTGCCGTAGCCTGATTGTAATACAGACAAAGTTGTTCGTCGTATTCAAGTAAAATCTCAGTATTGACTACCCAAGTGAACTGCTGAGAACGAAAAGCCTGATACAGGAAAAAATAAAGACTTTGGGGTGGAATGGAGGCAATGAGACAATTTGTATCGACAACGATTTTCACGGATGTAATTTGGTACGTTGATCTTGATTCAACATTCGGTCAAAATCGGTATCGGTGTACGATTTTTCACGAACTACACGGTTTAATTCATCGAAAAGGTCTTTTTCTAAGTAACTCAACAGCATAGCCCGAATATCTTCAATTTGCTGCTCGCTCAAGCCCACATTCAACAATCGGAGCAAGGTCAATTGTGCTTCATTGAATTTTGTAGATGGTTGTAAAACAGACATATCTGTTGCTTTTAGGCAAATATAGCAAATCAGCTATTTGCACACAAATTCAAGTAAGAATTGGTCTGAACTGTGTTAATAAAGGGTAGAGATAGCCTTCAAAACTCCCGCGCCGAGGCTTTAAACACGCCTACTTCGGCCAACTGCACCGGGCCGATAGCTTCGGTAATGGTAAGCCGGATTTTACTGGCCTGCACTGCCGGGAAACGCAACAGCCGTTTGTACCCCACCGTGGTGAACATGGTCAGGGGTTGCCAGGCGGTGCCAGTCCAGTACTCGACCCGGCCACTGACAATGCGCTGCCCATTGGCAATATTCTCCTGAATCAGCATCCGGTCAACGGTAGGTTGGCCTTTTAGGTTGATTTCCAGTGGCTTATTTACAGCCAATCCGGTAAAGGTCGTGGAAGTCTTGTCGGTTAGTTTCGGGCTGGTCAGGGCCAGATTGGTTTTAAACGTTTCGTTCAGGATTTGCCGAAACCCGATTAAGCTCGCCACGTCGGGGGCCGATAGTAGCCCTTCCCGATTGGGCGGTACATTCAGCAGCAACAGGCTATTGCGCCCCACCGACTGGTAATACAAATTCACTAAGTCTTTGGCTGACCGCACTTTGGTATCCTCTGCCGGATGGTAAAACCAGCCGGGTCGGATAGATACGTCGGTTTCGGCTGGTATCCAGTACTTGCCATTCGGGTCCCCAACGTTGAGGTATTTTGCATCGGCAACGCCAGGGGCCATGCCTTCAGTGTTGAGGGTTGACCAGCAGGTTTCGCCCGCGTTGCCCCCTTCATTGCCCACCCACCGTACGTCTGGCCCTGCATCCGAAAACATCACGGCGTTGGGTTGTAGCTCACGAACCAATGCCCAATAGCCAGCAAAATCGTAGCGCATGTCTTTGGCATTTTCACCCTTTGCCCCATCGAACCACACCTCCGATACCTCGCCGTAGTTGGTCAGCAACTCGCGCAGTTGGGCTTTATAATAGTCGTTATAGGCGGCAGTGCCGTAGCGCGGTTCGTGCCGATCCCAGGGCGAGAGATAGACCCCGAATTTCAGCCCGAACTCGCGGCAGGCATCGGCCACATCGCGCACCACATCGCCTTTGCCACCTTTCCAGGGGCTGTTTTTCACCGAATGGTCGGTTAGTTTCGAGGGCCACAGGCAAAAACCGTCGTGGTGCTTGGCCGTGATGATGGCCATTTTAAACCCAGCATCGCGTAAGGCACTGATCCACTGCCGGGCATCGAGTTTTGTCGGGTTAAAAATGGCCGGACTCTCGCTTCCGTCGCCCCACTCCTTGTCGGTAAAGGTATTGACCGTAAAGTGCAGAAAAGCCGTGGTTTCCCGCTGCTGCCACGCCAGTTGCCGAGGGGTAGGTTTGGGCTGGGCCAGAGCAACGGTGGCGCAGTAGAAGAAGAGAAGCGGTAGGGTTGTTTTCATGTGAGATTAGTTTAGACCCCCTTCTGTGGAGAGAGCCGGGCCGCCGGGCAGTTGGGGTGAGGTTACCTGTTCAATCATCTGAATATAGCCCCTAATTCCCTCGTCAATCTCGTGCAGCCAGATAAACTCGTCAGCGGAGTGCGACCGCCCGGAGTGACCAGGGCCGCATTTGAGCGAGGGGCAGTTCAGCACAGCCTGGTCGGAGGTGGTGGGTGAGCCATAGGTATAGCGACCCAGCACTAGCCCGGCCTGCACAATGGGGTGATCGGTTGGAATACTCGATGGCTTTAGCCGGATGGAGCGGGGAATTACCTCCGACTGTAGACTGGCCTGAATGGTATCCATCACCTCCTGCAAGGTATATTGCTCCGTTACCCGCACATCGACGGTAAAGCTACAGGTGGCGGGGACAACGTTATGCTGCGTACCGGCATTGATGATCGTAACCGACATTTTAACGGCTCCCAGGGTAGGCGACACTTTGGGGAACTGGTAGGTTTGCAGCCAGTGTATGTCCTGAATGGCGCGATAAATGGCGTTATCGCCTTCGTTGCGGGCGGCATGGCCCGCTTTGCCGTGAGCGGTGCAATCCAGCACCAGCAGCCCTTTTTCGGCAATGGCTAATTGCATCTCAGTTGGCTCACCCACAATGGCGAAACTCAGCGGGGGCAGGTCAGGCAGGAGCCGTTCCAGCCCATCGCAACCCGAAATTTCTTCTTCGGCACTGGCGGCCAGCACCAGGTTATAGGCCAGGTTGGGCTGGTCATAAAAATGGCAGAACGCAGCCATGAGCGATACCAGACACCCGCCCGCATCGTTGCTGCCCAAGCCATAGAGTTTGCCGGCCTGCTCCAATGGTTGAAACGGGTTGAGAGTCCAGGCTGGATTAGGTTTTACGGTATCGTGATGCGAGTTGAGTAGCAGCGTGGGTTTAGCCGGGTCGAAGTGGCGGTTTTTAGCCCAGATATTATTGGCATTACGCTGCACCGGAATCTGTTGTTCGGCTAGAAAATCAGCCAGTAGCCCGGCGGTTTGGTCTTCCTCCCGACTAAATGAAGGCGTAGCAATCAGGCGTTTGAGCAGTGTGGTCGCGGCCTGGGTTTGGTCAATCATACTGCCAATACTAATTTCCCAAAGTTCTGACCTGAAAACAACATCATCAGCGTGGGTAGGAAATTCTCGATGCCGTGTTCGATATGAACCTTCGACTTGAGCTTGCCTTCCTGAATCCAGCCCGCCATTTCGCGGGCGGCAGTGCCGTAGTTGGCGGCATTGTCGAACACTACAATTCCCTCCATGCGGGCGCGGTTTACCAGCAGCGACAGGTAGTTGGCAGGGCCTTTCACGGGCGTAGTATTGTTATACTGCGAGATGGCTCCGCAGATGACAATGCGCGCTTTGAACCGGATTTGGCTCAGCACACTATCCAGAATATCGCCCCCCACGTTGTCGAAATATACGTCGATACCTTCAGGGCAGGCTGCTTTTAACGCTTTGCGCACATCGTCGGTTTTGTAGTTGATACAGGCATCGAAGCCGAGTTCATGCACGCAATAGTCGCACTTCTCCTGGTCGCCGGCAATGCCAACCACGCGGCATCCTTTAATTTTGGCAATCTGCCCGACCACACTGCCTACAGCCCCCGCTGCGCCCGATACAACTACCGTTTCACCCGCTTTGGGCAGGCCCGTGTTGAGCAGGCCAAAGTAAGCCGTCATGCCGGGCATACCGAGGGTGGCCAGGTATGTTTCCAGCGGGGCAAGGGTGGTATCTACTTTTACCAGCCCGGTTCCGTCTGATACGGCGTATTGCTGTACCCCCCAATTGCCGGTCACATGGTCGCCCACGGCATAATCAGGGTGGGTGGATTGGATAACTTCCCCGGCGGCACCCGCCCGAAATACCTCGCCAATCTGCACGGGCCGGATGTACGATTTCCCCTCGTTCATCCAGCCGCGCATGGCTGGGTCGAGCGAGATGTAGTTAGTTTTGATGAGCAATTGTCCGTCAGTGAGGGCAGGCACCTCGTTGGTTTCAATGGTAAAGTTATCGGGTTGGGGATTGCCTACGGGGCGTGAAGCCAATTTAACCTGTGTATTCGTCATGGAGAAACGGTCAGTTTATACAGTTTGGAAACGCAAAGTACGTAAAGATTAGGGTAAGGTAGGTAAGAAAGAGAAAGCCGCTTATTTTCTGAATCCAGTAATTCTCGTTACTTTTCCGGCAGGAATCGGTCTATTCTCCTTACCTTGTTTTTCGCTAATGAAACAACTCCTTTATTTTGCCGCGCTGGCTCTCAGTTTGTCGGCCTGTTCGTTTGGCTCGCTTCCGGGTGGGGGAGGGCAGCAGTATCCATCGGGAGGTGGTCGGCAAAGCCCATCCAGTGGGGGTGATGATACCTACGGGGGTTCGTCGGGCAATCAGCAGCCCCAACCCCGAACCGGCCCCTACGGACGGGCCGCCGACCCCGGTGTGCAGGTAACCAATATCCGCCTAACCCGTGACTATACCATTCTGAATGTGCGGTTTACGGATAGAAGTCAGGTACAGTACGACCGTAATGGCCGCCAGATTAGTGGCAATACCACCATTTCGTTCGACCCTAGTGGGCGGTTAGTAGCGGCTAATGGTGCCAGAGAGTTTCGGTTTGTGCGGGTGGAGGGAATCCCGATGAAACCACAGAACCGCTCGACGCGTCCCGGTGATGTCGTTGATTTTGTCCTCTATTTTGAGCGACTGGATAAAGGGTTGGAGACCTTCGACCTCTTTGAGTGTAATGATTACGACCAGATTGTGTGCTGGAACATTTATAACCTCTATGTAAGCAACCCCGCCGATGCGGTATATACCCCAACGGCACCACCGCCAACTACCCGGCCTACCCAAACCCCTCCGCAGCCATCGGGTAATTCGGGTGGTGAAGTAGCCACTGCTCCACCGCCACCGCCAGCCCCTGTCTCGAATGTGCTGACGGTGACGGGGACGGTGCAGGATGCAAAAACAAAACGCCCCCTTACGGCAACCATCGACTACCGACTATCGAGTAGTAAGCAGGCCGTTGATTCGGTGCAGAGTTTTGCCTCAACGGGCGGATACCGCATGACGCTTCTGCGGGGGCAGGTTTATACCTATGTAGCTTCGGCTAAAGGGTATCTGGTAGCCAATGGTGTGCTTGACCTGAGTAAAGCCACTGTAAATCAGAAAATCACGCGCGATATTTTTCTGACCCCGTTGAGCGTGGGGGATAAAATTACCCTGCAAAATATCTATTTCGAGTTGTCGAAATCAGATCTGCTGCCAGCCTCGTACACCGAACTGGACAAATTGGTAACCATGATGCAGGATAACCCCAAGATGCAAATCCGGCTTGAAGGCCATACCGACATCATTGGCGACCACGATAAAAACCTGACCCTCTCCAAAGACCGGGTGCTAGCCTGCCAGTCGTACATTGTCAGGAAAGGCATCGATATGGCCCGCATTCAGACGGTTGGCTATGGCGATACCCGCCCCATTAAAACGACCGGCACCGATGAAGAGCGTAAAGTGAACCGCCGGGTCGAGTTCGTAATTTTGACGCTATGAGGAGCGAAGGGTAAGGAGTGAAGGGCAAATTTTGCCCTTCACTCCTCATAATATTTTATCCCTTTCAGCCGCAGGAATTGCTTGATGCTTTCGCCGTGGACGCATAATCCGACGTTGAGAAATGGGTAATTGGATACGCGTGATTTACGGCCATTCACTAGCACATCGCGGTCTTCAATATCGAAGCCCAGGTGCAGGTGGCGGGTAGCACTCTGCATTCCCCACACCATGCCGGTTGTATCGAACAACGGCCCGCCACTTTGGCCGCGCAGGCCGGGGGTACTCAGTTCAACACCGGTTACCTCATTGTTTTCAGCAATAAGCCGGGTAACGATGCCGTCGATAGGGAAGCGGGGTGAGTTGACGCGCCCCGTATCGATCCATTCCACATCGTCGGTATGCGCGTTGTAGCGGAAGTTGGAGAACTCTGGGAATGGATAGCCCAGTCGGCATAAACTGCGCCCGGCGCGGATGTACTGTGTATCGCGCCCGAAGGTAGCAAAGCTGTTGTAGAGTAGTTGGCCATAGCCCTTGAATTGTAGAATGGCTAAATCGAGGGTGGGGTGCATCTCGATGGTCAACTCCTTATACTGATCGACACAATTGACAAAGGTATTCCTGACCTGAATGATGCTCTCCGGTTGTATGTTATATTTAGTCAGGGCTTTCTGTAGTAGTTGATTCGCTGCTTTCTCCCGTTCGAATGACCGGCGTTCGGCCAGGAAATTGTTATAGTTGCGGTAGATACCATCTGCATTGGCAATGAGTTCGGCTACATGCTTGCAGGTAACGGCACAGCCTAACTCATTCACAAAAAACAGGGTAGCACTCCCCGGAATAATTTCGCCATGCCCATAGAGCCGGATAATGGAATGAATGGGGCGGGTAAAGAGGTCAACGCGGTCAATAGCGTCAGCAAACATAGGGTATAATTTTGTTAATCGTATTCAGGCAGCAAGTTAGCACCAAGTAGGCCAAAGGGTAGTGTTTATAGGCCAATATTAAGGCCATTGTTGGCGCAGTTAAGGCATCTAGAGTATTGTGGGCGTTAGTGTAGGAGACTCTGTCTGATGCGCTATCCTCAATTATTAATCCAATATCGTCGA
>JBBQUC010000085.1:0-11540 GCA_038212815.1 Cytophagales bacterium | reverse complement strand
GGTGAAGGTCAGGTTCCGGGTCTTGTTGGAATCGGTCGGGATGTAGTCGTCAGACCAGATGGTGTACAACTGTTTTTTGGTATCCTTGTGCTGGTAGGCATACACGGCCAAACTCCGGTCGGTGCTGCGGGTGTAAGTCATGTGCGCCTTGTTTTGAGGAATGTAAGCGCGGTTGTTGGTAGGGTCAAACTTCCTGATACGTTGGAGTGAGTGATCGAAAATGGCCGTTACGTGTTGGATGGCGTAGTAAGCCATTTTAGGCCGGATAGCCCGCTTCGTGGAATCCGATTTGATGATACCCTTGTAGTTGAGCCGGTTGATTGGCCCGTTGGTGTAGGCCATTTCGATGATGCCAAAAATGCTCGTTTCAATATCGTGGCCCAGGTCACCCAGCATCCGGCGGGTGTCCCATTTGGCCTGTGTCAGCTCTGACCACTCGTAATCGCCTAACGCACCCCGCCCGAAACCGGGGCTGGAAGGCGCACCGTTTTCGCCCTGCCGCAACGGAATGTTGGGCGCGTATTTGTCGAGGATGGCCCGCAACTGCATCACCTTCGGATAGTGAGAATCGGGATTGTAGGTGTAATCGTGGTAGGTGAAATTATCGAACAGGTTGATCTTCTTTTTCTCCGCCAGCACGGCAAAAAACTTGTCGGCATAGTCGAGGTCGATATGCCCCAGAGCCAGCCCCGACACCTTCGCTTCGGGTTGAATGCGCTTGATGATGTCGATGGTACGGATGTTGAGGGCCGCTGATTTAGCGGGCGTGTTCTCCAGGTTATCGGCAAAGTTGGGTTCGTTCCAGATTTCCCAGTCCACCACCTTGTTTTTATACCGCGTCACTAAGGCTTCCACCCACCGATCCCAGGCTTCGAGGGCTTCGCTGGAAGTCGGCACGCCAGCACCCAGATTTGAGCCACCCCCGTTGGGGTAATTATGATTGCCATACGACGCCTGCAGCCAGGGCTTTAATCCTCGTTTGTGGGCATCGTCGATGATGTGATCAAGCCAGGCCCAGTCGTATTGGCCGGAGCGGCCCACCACCTTCACTTTCTCGGTTTTATCCCACCCCGCCTGCATCCGCAGCCGTTTGATTCCCAGCGGCACTAAGTACTCTTTATACTGGTCATAGTCCGTAAAATCACGATCCATTGTCTCACAGCCAATGAGCCAGTTCGAGGAGTCGATCTCCTTAGTCGAGCGGGGTTTCACCGTTCCCAGCCGGGGCAGGGTAATGGTAAAATCGGTTCTGACCCGGTTAGAAGAGGTGTCGATAGCCTGTGCCGTGGCATCCTGCCCCATACTGGTCAACAGACAGAAAGTGGTGGTAAACGTAAGCACCGTAAGACCTGGTTTCATGGAGATTACTGCGTTAGGCAGTTGATTTACCGGCTGAATTCAATGCGTGATTAACCCTCGTTGAAGTATCTGAACCATATTCCCGTCGGGGTCAATGAGGTTGCGGACTTTGCCGCCCCCGATGGCTTCTATTGTTTCGCCATCCCAGGTCACGCCTTTGGTATCCAGGAAAGCGATGGCTTCGTCAATATTTTCGACCCGCAGGGCCAGGTGCGACCAGCCGGGTGTCCAGGTTGTACGCTCAGGCCGGGCAGTGTCGTCTTTAGGCATCACTTCGAGCAGCGTTCCGTCGGGGGCGCGGAGCATCCAGACCGGTTTCCGGTGACGAAACCATTTTTCGTAACCAAACATATCGCAATACCAGGTAGCGAGTTGCTCCACATCATTAGCGGCCACGGCGGGGTGGTCGATGCCTTTAATTATCAGGGTATTCATTCTTTAATTCTGCTTATCGTCTGGATGGCTTGGGCATATCGGCGACCCAACTCGCGGGCCGATGTGGCATCGAAATGAGTTTGATCGCCTTTGTCGGTCAGGCCCGATGCCTCAACGCAGGCAACCCGCGATACCTGGTTGGGGAGCTTCTGCAACAGGGTGTTGATCTGAGCCGCCACTGGGGTTTTTCTGACGTAAAAATCGCCCAGGGTGCCAACCACGAAAGGTACATCAGGGGTAGCCAACTGTCGGCGAAACCGCTCAATCAGGCCAATCAGTTTTTGTTTGTAGTCGGTTACCAGTTCAGGTTTGCTGTCGCTTTCGCCCTGATGCCACAGAATGCCCCGTAGTGTACCCACCTGTTGCGCCCTGTGCACCCGCTCGATAGCTTCGTCGTAGGGATAGTTTTTTGTTTGTTCGTGATAACCACCCGGTTGCCACGCGTCGATAGCCGACCCCCCCACAGCCGTTGGAATCAGGCCAATAAACACGCTACTATCGGCCTCGGCCATCAGTTTGGCGAAGGCTAGTCCCGGTCCAACGCCAACTCGAAATGGATTGGCTCGGTAGCTGGCACCCACTCATTGGCTCGGTTCAGCATCCATACGCGGGGATGCGGGGTTTTGTCGATCCGCTCGACCGCTCCCCGGCCTGCCATATTCGACTGCCCGGCCAGCATATAGAGATGGAATTTGGCGGGTGAACTACCCGGTGGTACTGGTTGTGCATAACAACCCAGGCGAGTAAGCAGGCAGTAAAAGAAACAAAAAAGCAGGTTTCTACGCATGATCGAGCATTTGGTTGAGGGAGTACTGGCCTGCCTGGTTGAGGACATCCTAACGGCGACCGTGGCCCGAAATTAACGAAAGTTGGTTGGCGGCTTCATTCTGAACGTCCTTCACAGATGCCTTGGCACAAAACTAATCAGAAAGCACGCAAAAAGTACCCCTCTGAACTCGCCAATCAACCACATCGGCCTTTAGGTTTGAGAGCCGGTAAAATTCCGTGATGTGGCACTACTTAATCAGCCCCACCCTACCCCTCGGCCCGCAACACTTCAAGGGGGGGACGGGTCAGTACGGCACGGCTGTTAAACAGGCCAATGACAATGGTTAGGGCTGTAACAGTGCCGGCTACAATCAGCAATGGGGTAAAGTCGGGGCTAAACGGTGCCTCGAATACGAAGCGGGCCAACGCCCAGGTGCCACCCAATGCCAGTACTATACCAGACAAAGCCGCCAACGCTCCCAGCAGCAAATACTCGATGGCATTGATCTGCAAAATCTGCCTACGGCTGGCTCCCAGAGTGCGCAGTAGTACGCTCTCCTGCATCCGTTGATACCGGCTAATCACTACCGAACTGGCCAGCACCAACAGTCCGGTGATGATGCTGAAAAGGGCCATAAACCGGATTACAAACGAAACTTTATCGAGTAGTTCATCCACCGTTTTCAGCACTAAACCCAGGTCGATGGCCGAAACGTTAGGGAATTTAACCACCAGATCGCGTTGAAACGTAGCCGAGACCTTCGTGTCAGGTACGCGGGTCATCAGTACCCGAAACTGCGGGGCCTGTTCCAGCACCCCCGCCGGAAACACCACTAGAAAATTGCTTTGTACCCGCTGCCAGTCCACAGTGCGCATCCCCCCAACAATGGTTTGCATAGGTGCGCCCTGCACGTCGAACAGGAGCGTATCGCCGAGTTTTAATTTTAGCCGGGCCAGGTAGTCTTTGTCCAGTGAGATATACGGCATTCCGTTATCGAGGTGGGGGGCCTTACCAGCGGCTAATTTCTCGGAGCCAATGAGGCTATCGCGGTAGGTAACCCGAAACTCGCGGGAGAAAGCCGACTGGGGAATATGCAGAGCGGTGTCTTTTTTAATTGCTTCAGCGGTATGGCCATTAATTTCCGTCAGGCGCATGGTTACCACCGGCACCTCCTGAAGAGTAGGCAGGTTGTGTTTCGCTAACAGGGCTTTCACGCCCGCCTGCTGCTCATTCTGAATATCGAACAGCACCATATTCGGCTGGTTACCACTCGCCGAAAAGGCCACCCGCCCCAGCAGCAGGTTTTGGGTGAGGTAAAGCGTAGCCATCAGAAACGCCCCCAGGCCAATGGAAATAATGAGGGTGAGTGTCTGATTTTGCGGACGGTATAAACTGGCCAGACTCTGCCGCCAGACAAAACTCCATGACACCGGGAAGAACCGGCGCACCAGTACCATTAGCAGCCGCCCCATGCCCGTCAATACACCAAAAGCCAGGGCTAATCCACCCGTAAACCCAACGGCTAGTTTCCAGTTTTTGGTTTGCCAGTACGCAAACCCCACAATAAACAGCACAATGAGCGCATACACCACCCACCGCAGGGTGTCGCGTTGACTAGTGTCTTCTTCATACCCCGACCGCAGCGTGCGCAAGGGCGATACATTGCGAATGACCAGCAGCGGCAATAGAGCGAACAACACGGCAATGAACAGCCCCGTGGCTACCCCCTGCCCTACCGCCTGCCAGGAGATGGCCGTGCTGACCGTAACGGGCAGAAAGCTGCCGAATACCTGCGGTAAATAGAGTTGCACGACCGACCCCAGCAATGCACCCAGCACTGCACCCATCAGACCCATGCCCGCCGTTTGAATCAGGTAGATCAGGAATGCCTGCCGACCGCTGGCACCGAGGCAGCGCAATACAGCCACCGCCGATACTTTCTCGCGGACGTAGAGATGCACGGCACTGGCCACCCCCACACAACCCAGCAGCAGAGCCACAAAGGCTACCAGGTTCAAAAATTTGGTCAGGTCATCGAAGGCGCGGCCCGTTTGCTCTTTACGACGGGCCACCGTGTCATGGGTAATACCCGCTTTATCCAGGCGAGGATCAATTCGTTTAACCAGTGCGTCAACATCTGTGTTTACCGCAAACTGGTAGTAGTATTTATAATTGACCCGGCTACCGGGTTGCACCAGGCCGGTTTTGGGCAGTAGCTTTGCGGGAATAAACACCGTTGGGGCCACCGTAGTGGCAATGGCTGCCTGACCGGGGGTTTTCAGCACCCGGCCCGCAATCAGGAAATTGATGGCTCCCACCTTCACTGAATCGCCGACGGCAGCTCCGAACTGCACAAGCAGCGCATCATCGACCAGGGCAATGCGACGGTTCGTTTTTTGGGCTTGCCGAAAGGTGTTTACCGCCAATGCGGGCTGCATTTCCCAGTTGCCATAGTACGGAAACCCACCGTCGATGGCTTTAATCTGCGCCAGCCGTACCCCACCCATTTTCGGAAAAAAGGTCATCGACGCAAAGGAAGCCTCGTAGCTCCGCGCCCGGCCCATTGTTTGCAGGAATTGGCTCGTAGGGCGGTCGATGGTTTTGCCCCACGAGAGGGTTAGGTCCGCACCCAGTAGTTCGCGGGCCTGCTCGTCGATGCTGCGGGCCAGGTTGTCGCCAAAGGAGTTGATGCCCACCAGAGCCGCAATGCCCAGCACAATGGACGACATAAACAAAAATAACCGCTGGCGACTACGGCGACTATCGCGCCAGGCCATGTTAAAAAGCCAAGTGGAGGATGACATAGTAATAAAGAGTGCTACAACGGATGTTGACAGGGTGCCGTAATGGATGTTGCGGCACTCATTGTATCCGCTACTACAGCACCACCCCGAATTCGGATGGTGCGATTGGTGCGGGCGGCTAGTTCAGCATCGTGGGTGACCAATACCAGGGTAGTACCTGCCTCGCGGTTAAGGTCGAAGATCAGGTTGACCACCGTTTCGCTGGTGTCGGCATCGAGGTTACCGGTCGGTTCGTCGGCGAATAGAATTTTAGGGCGATTGGCAAAAGCCCGCGCCAGCGATACACGCTGTTGCTCACCCCCAGAGAGTTGGGTGGGGTAATGGTGCCCACGTTGCCCCAGTCCTACCCGGTCGAGGAGTTCTTTGGCCGTTCGCCCGGCTCCTTTGGCTCCGCGCAGTTCCAGCGGCACCATCACGTTTTCGAGGGCGGTGAGGGTGGGCAATAGCTGGAAATTCTGGAAAATAAATCCAACATGCTGATTGCGTACAGCCGCCCGTTCATCTTCGCCCAGAGTATCTAGTCGAATGTTGTTTAGAGACACACTACCCGACGATGCCCGATCCAGGCCGGCGCACAAGCCCAGCAGGGTTGTTTTACCACTGCCCGATGGCCCCACAATGGCAAACGTATCGCCCGCCTGCAACTCGAAGGTAACATTGTCTAAAACGGTCAGGGTGCGCCCACCGCTCTGGTAGGTTTTGGTCAGATGCTCCACGCGTAACATACTCATACGTACTGAATAATGGGTACTGTACAATCAATACTATATGCCAGTATTCATCATACATTCCCTCAGGTAACCCGAAACAACTAATTTCGGCTCCCGCTAGTCCCTAAAACTTGACAAAGGGCCGAAATACCGGGTTGGGTGGAATTCCCTCGCTCGCAATATTGTTTCCTGCCTATGCTGCCTTCCACTCAATCCAATACCCTGCGCATCAAAGCCAAAGCCACCGAGCTGGGGTTTGATGTCTGTGGCGTAGCCAAAGCGGAGTTTCTGGAAGAAGAGGCTCCACGCCTGGAAAAATGGTTAAACCAGGGCATGCATGGGCAGATGGGCTACATGGCTAACCACTTCGACAAACGGCTCGACCCGCGTCTGCTTGTCGATGGAGCCAAATCGGTGGTGACAGTGCTGTTGAACTACTACCCCAGCCAGCCCCTACCCGACGGTGCCGATGACCTGAAACTCTCGAAATATGCCTACGGCGAAGACTACCATTTTGTCTTGAAAGATAAACTAAAAAACCTGCTCCAGTTTATTCAGGACGAGATTGGCGAGGTAAATGGCCGGGCCTTTGTCGATTCGGCCCCGGTGATGGATAAGGTGTGGGCCAAACGGGGAGGGCTAGGCTGGGTAGGTAAGCACAGTAATCTGATTAACCGCAACATCGGCTCTTTCTTTTTTATCGGCGAGTTAATTCTCGACCTCCCCCTCGAACCCGATGCTCCCATTGCCGATTACTGCGGTACTTGCACCCGCTGCATCGATGCCTGCCCGACCGATGCCATTGTGGGGCCGTATGTGGTAGATGGCAGCAAGTGCATTTCGTATTTCACCATAGAGTTGAAAGAGGCTATCCCGGCGGAGGTGCGGGGGAAATTTGAGAACTGGGTTTTTGGTTGTGATATATGCCAGGATGTATGCCCCTGGAACCGCTTTGCCAAACCCCACCAAACACCGGCCTTCGACCCCAACCCACAACTGGCCGGGTTTACCCGGCGCGACTGGCAGGAAATAACCGAAGACGTGTTTCAGGTAGTGTTCAACCGCTCGGCAGTAAAACGCACTAAACTAGCGGGGTTAACCCGCAATATTGGGTTTGTGCAGGAATAGAGTAGTGGTTTATAACTAGTTGTTCGTAGTTTTGGCTAGTAAACCACGTACAACAAACCGTAAACCTTAAACAACCTCCATGCCTCGCAGCCGTATACATACTGAACAACGCTTATTGGAAGCCGTTGGGCAGATCATTTCGGAAGAAGGGGTCGAGCAGGTCGGAGTTAACCGGGTAGCCGTGCGGGCTGCTGTACCCAAATCCCTGATATACCGCTATTTTGGTGGCATGAACGGCTTGATGGAGGCTTTCATCCGGCAAAATAACCCCACAACGCTCGCTCCATTACCTGACCTGAATAGCCTACGCCAGGCTACGCTGGAACAACTCTTTTCTACTCTCTGCGACTACATCATCGATGATTACCGGTTGATGCGTCAGAACACGCAGGCATTAGACCTGTTAAAAGTGGCACTGTTCAGTCCAAACGACCCGACGAATACCATCATCAACGAGAAAGAGCGGGTGTTCCGTCAGTTTATCGATGAGGTAGCAGCCATTATCCAGACGAAGCATGGCCGGGCATTTGCCATTTTGGTCAACAGCTCCATGACGATGCTCGTACTGCTGAGTCAGCAACAAAAAAGTATTCTCGAAATTGACCTCAGCAGTGAAGAAGGGTGGCTCGACATTGAGCAGGCCATGCGTAACCTGTTCCGGGGAGCGTATCTATTCACCAAAGAGCGACTGGAATTAGCGAAGGGTGAAAGGGTGAAAGAGCGAAAGAGTGGCTGACGCATGAATATTGCTGTCGCGTCAGCCACTCTTTCGCTCTTTCACTCTTTCACTCTTTCGCCACTCCTGCCCCACTCGCCAAACGTCTTCAAAGGTATTATATAAAGGAGTAGGGGCTAGCCGGATGCAGTTTGGTTCGCGCCAGTCGCCGATGATACCCTGCTGGGTGAGGTGATCGAATACCTGTTTGCCATTTGTGTCAATTACTAGCGATAACTGGCAACCCCGTTGAGCGGGGTCGGCGGGGGTAATGGTTCGCAACGGGGCATCGGCAAGCACAAAAGCCAGGTAACCAGTCAACCCTTCGCTTTTTTGGCGCAGAGCAGTCATGCCTGCTTCGGCAGTGATTTGGAGCGCGGCTTCGTGCAAAACCATTGCCAGCACATTGGGGGTACTTACCTGCCAGCCGTCGGCCCCTGGCATGGGCACAAATCCTTTGGTCATCTGAAACCGCCGGGCTTCGTCGTACCCCCACCACCCCGCCAATCGGCGCATGGCCAATCCACTAGTATGGTGCTTTTCATGCACAAACAACCCAGCCACGCCCCCCGGCCCGGAGTTCAGGTATTTATAGGAACACCAAATGGCAAAATCAACACCCCAGTGGTGCAGTTGCAGCGGTACATTGCCAATGGCATGGGCCAGGTCGAACCCAACCGGTATGCCTACCTCAGTGGCTTTTTGGGCAATGGCCGCCATATCCAGCACCTGCCCGGTGTAATAATGAAGCCCACTCATGAACACCAAGGCCAGCTCCTGGCGGTGCAGATCGATGGCTGCCAGGAGGTCGGCGGTCTGCCATGTATCTTCGCCGGGGCGGGGCATTATCTCGATCAGCGTCTCGGCGGGGTTAAGCCCGCGCTGGGCAATGTGGGTTTCCAGCGCATACTGATCTGACGGAAAATCGCCCCCAATGGTGAGAATTTTCGTGCGGGTGCCAGCGGGCCGGTAAAACGAGGCCAACATCAGGTGCAGGTTGGTAGTGAGGTTATTCAAAGCGCAAACCTCAGCGGCCTGTCCCCCCACAAGCTGAGCCAGGGGTTCTTTGCACCGTTTGTGAATACTCAGCCAACTCTCACGCCCATTATGCGACTCAAACCAGCCCTCAACAGCCAGGTCTTGCCAGGTATCCAGTTCCTGACCAATAACCCGTCGGGCCGCTTTGGGTTGTAGGCCCAGCGAATTGCCACAGCAATAGACCAACGGTTGCCCATCGCGTTGGGGCAAATGAAACTGGTCTCGAAAAGACCGAAGCGGATCTGTTTGGTCGAGTTGCCGAGCAAAATCAAGGGTATTTTCGTAGCGCATCACAGGGTAAAGATAGCGTTGATCGCAATCAACAAACCATTTCTCCTGGATATGGTTTCTTTTGAAAAGCGCAAGCATATCCGTTATGAAACACTTCACCACCCTCACCGAAGCGATGGAAGACCTCCGTCAGCGCGGTTATACCCACGAGTTTGCCCCCCAGAAAACGGTTCTGGTCGAAAAATCGACCGATACCAAACTGAACGATGCCGAGTTTACCGTCGATGAATTTCACCGGTTTGAGGGCACCTCTGACCCGGGCGATGAGATGACGCTTTATGCTATTTCGGCTACTACTGGCATGAAAGGCGTGTTTGTTTCGGCACAGGGCACCTACGCGAATGAAGTCTCAAAAGAACTGATGGATAAGTTCTCGGTAGATGACCGCAAGCATGTCAACACCGAGGGGGCGGTGCAGCCGCTTCATCCCTAATGAATTAGTAATCATTGTTCATTATTCACAAACCATTCACCCGGCGGATAACCGATTCCCCGGGTTTTTGCGTATATTTGCATCTTTTATCTGAAAACAGCTATTGTTTTTTGGGCAAAATTTCTATGAAGCTATCCGAATTCCGATTCGACCTGCCAGAAAGTTTAATTGCAAAATATCCAGCCGAACGGGGAGATGCCCGGATGATGGTTGTTAATCGTAAAACGAAGCAGATCGAACACAAGATGTTCAGTGACATACTGAGCTACTTCAGCGATGGAGATGTTATGGTGATTAATAACACCAAGGTATTTCCGGCGCGGCTATACGGCAACAAAGAGAAGACCGGAGCCAAGATTGAAGTGTTTCTACTGCGTGAGTTAAACCGCGAGATGAAACTCTGGGATGTACTCGTTGACCCCGCCCGTAAAATCCGGGTTGGAAACAAGCTCTACTTCGGCGACTCCGATTTAGTAGCGGAGGTCATTGACAATACTACCTCACGGGGGCGCACCATCCGGTTTTTGTTCGATGGCAACCACGATGAGTTCATGAAAGCCGTCGATCAACTTGGTGAAACGCCCCTGCCCCGCGAAATCAACCGCGACACGGAAGATGCTGACCGCGAACGGTATCAGACCGTATTTGCCCAGCATGTTGGGGCTGTGGCCGCCCCAACGGCGGGGATGCACTTCACCAAAGCTATGATGAAGCGCATGGAGATTAAGGGGATTCACTTTGCCCCCCTCACCCTGCACGTTGGCCTCGGCACGTTCAGGCAGGTGGACGTTGAAGACCTCACCAAGCACAAAACCGACTCGGAGAACTTCCGCATCACTGCCGAAGCTGCCCAGATTGTCAATACCGCCCTCGATGCCGAGAAACGGGTGTGCGCCATTGGCACTACCACGCTTAAAGCTATGGAATCGTCGGTATCGGCCAACAACCGGCTCAAGCCTATTGAGGGCTGGACGGATCGGTTTATGTTTCCGCCCTACGATTTTAAGATTGCCAACTCGCTGCTCACCAGCCTGCACCTGCCAGAGTCTATCCTGATTATGATGACCTCAGCCTTTGGGGGCCATGAGTTGATCAAACACGCCTACGAAGTAGCGATTCAGGAAAAATACCGCTTCTTCAGCTACGGCGATGCCATGTTGATTTTATAAGCGAGTCGTATTCTATGCCTACATACGCCCTTATCGTTGCCGGAGGGAGCGGGAGCCGAATGCAATCGGACGTGCCAAAGCAGTTTTTGCTGCTACAGGGTAAGCCCATTTTGCAGCATACCATCGAGCAGTTCAGAGCATATTCGGCCACAATGTCCATTATTGTGGTGCTGCCCGAACAACAGCTCAGCACTTGGGCCGACCTCTGCCAGCAGCATCAGTTTAGCCCCACCAATGTACAAACGGTTATTGGTGGGGCTTCGCGTTTTCAGTCGGTGCAGAATGGACTGGCGGCTATTACTGCCCCGGCGGGCCTGGTGGCGGTGCATGATGGCGTTCGACCGTTTGTAACGCCTGCCCTTATTCACAACAGTTTCGAAACAGCGGCCCGGCTGGGCAGTGCGGTAACGGCGGTAGCCGCCAACGATTCGGTGCGGCAAGTACGGGCCGATGGCAGCAGCACAACCCTCGACCGCAGCAGCCTGCGGCTTATTCAAACCCCCCAAACGTTCCGGCTCGACTGGTTCAGACAGGCATTCCAGACCCCGGAGCAGCCCCATTTCACCGACTGCGCCAGTGTGCTGGAGTGGGCTGATTACCCAATTACGCTGATCGAAGGTGATTACAAAAACATCAAGATTACCACCCCGGATGATTTGAGGTAAGGTTTATTCACCGCCTGGCTCGCC
>JBBQUC010000084.1:0-11596 GCA_038212815.1 Cytophagales bacterium | reverse complement strand
CCTTCTTTCACCTTGGCCATAATATCCTGTAGCTCTTTCACCGACCGAACATTTTTGCCGTTGGCTTTCACAATGATGAAACCTTCTTCAATGTCAGTTTCGGCGAGTTTGCCATCATATAGTTTGCTCACCCGGATGCCACCGCTAATTCCCAGTTGCTGCCGCTCTTTAGCCGACAGTTCGGTAAAATCGGCACCCAGGGCTTTGGTCGAGTTAGTTGTTGCGGCAACCTCTTCGCGTTTCAGCGGCTGGCTACCGCCATTCCGGTTGCGCAGGGTTACTTTCACATCCCGATCCGAACCGTCGCGGTTGATGGTCAGGTTCAGCACATCGCCTGGCCGACGGCGGCCAACGATCTCGCGCATCTGCGCATCCGAATCGACGGGCTGGCCTTCCATCTTCACAATAACGTCGCCTTTTTTCAACCCGGCTGCTTTAGCCGCGCCATTTTCGGTCACTTCATTAATGTAGATACCACGCCCAACTTTCGCACCGAGTTTTTCAGCTATTTTGCTGTCCAGTTCGGTAGGCAACACCCCCAGATAGCCCCGCTGCACATTCCCGAATTTCAGCAGGTCGGCAGTTACTTTTTTCACCAGCGATACAGGAACGGCAAACCCATAGCCGCTATAGTAGCCCGTTGCCGAGGCAATAGCGGCATTGATCCCGACCAGTTCGCCCCGCAGGTTTACGAGCGCCCCCCCTGAGTTACCCGGATTAATGGCCGCATCGGTCTGGATAAACGCTTCGATAGGCGTATCGGCTTTGGGGTCGTTCTGCTTGGCAGCCTGGTTTAAAATCCCAATCCCCCGGCCTTTGGCACTCACAATCCCCGCCGTTACCGTCGATTCGAGATCGAGGGGGTAGCCAACGGCCAACACCCACTCACCCAGTTTCAGCCCATCTGAATCGCCGAGGGTGATCGAAGGCAGGTTGGTTGCTTCAATTTTAAGCACCGCCAGGTCGGTCAGTGGGTCGGTGCCAATTACCTTGGCTTTGTAGTTGCGCTTATCGGTCAAAATTACATCTACCTCATCGGCATCCTGCACCACGTGGTTATTGGTCACAATGTAGCCGTCTTTGCTAATAATCACCCCTGAACCTGATGCCTGCCCCTGCTCGCGCCGGGGATTACCCTGACGGCCACCACCCCCAAACTCATCGCCAAAAAAATCGCGGAAGATGTCAGGCATTTGCTGTTGACGCACTGTGCGGGTCATGGTGGTACGGATGTGGACAACAGTGGGCGTTACCGACTCAGCTGCGTACGAGAAATCGCCGGGAGCACCAGACGGTGCATTGCCAATGAGCCGCCCGGTATAAGTGGGAGCAGTACTGGCCTCGTTCAAGATTACAGCCCGCTGGTTGAAACCCAGCAAATTATACGCTGCTAAAGTCACCGCGCTGGAGAACAGTGCGATGAGTACTAATACTTTCCAGTTACTTTTCATGGTTTAACAGGGTACTTAAACTAGTTCACGTTTGATGTTTACCAGGTGGTAAGCCACTCTGACTATATAACGGAAGCAAGCTGGTAAAAAATTCGGTTTCTACTACTGGCTTAACAAATTTTAACAGGCGTTTGTTGAGGGTTGCCGTGACTTCTACTAAAGTGTTACGCCTATTCCTTTTCGCCCTTATACCGAATCACGGCAATCATCATAACGAGGGAGGAAAGCACTACCACCAGCATGAGTATGCCCTCGCGGAAGCCGGACAACTTAAGCGTATCAGGAATGCTGCGGTAGAGCAAAATGGTGATCAGGCCACGTGGAGCAATCCAGAGAATTGGGTTCAGCGAACCCCGAAAAGTGAGTCGTAATGCCAACATCCTAATAGCCAACACCCCCCCTACAATCATTACACTCAGAATCAACGCGTCGCGGTCGAGCAGGGTGGGAATGTCAGCAGCATAGCCGAAGAGCAGAAAAAAAAACGTACGAATAACAAACGCGCCCTCGGTAGTCAGGTTTTTAAGTTGGTCAAGTTCTTTCTCAAACAAATCGTTTTTTAGAATATCGCTCAGCCGCCCTCGAATAAATAGTTCGGTATTATTTAGGAACAGGCCAAACACCAGGATCAGTAACAGAGAGGAAAGCTGATAAATCTGGGCAATGGCATACACCAGAAACAGCACCGAGATAATGGGTAAAAACTTGACCGGGTGGTTGATTCGGCCAATCAGGTACAGAAGTAATAGACAGCAGATGACCGACACAACGGCCATAACCGCCGTGTCTCGCAGAAAGGCCAGGCTACCCCCCAGCAATGAATTTTGACTGGCTACCAGAAAATTGAACAGCAAAATACCAATAATGTCGGAGAAAGCAGCCTCATAGATCACAAACTCGCGTTGCCCAAATGCCAGGTTACGGACTGTTGGTAAGGCAACCGCACTACTGATTACAGCAAAAGGCAGGGCGTTGATGAGGCATTTGTAGTGGGTTTCGTCTAAAAGTAGATAGAAAGTAGTGGCAATGAGTAAAGTGGTGGCAATAATAGACAAGGCTGCCATCAGGCCCGTCTGTCGAATCAGGCCATATTTACCCGCCTGTATATCGAGGTCTAAGCCCCCCTCCAGCACAATCAGAATTAGGCCGAGCGTACCCAAAATACCGAGTGTTGGCTCTACCAGTGGCACCTGAACCCCCAGATACCCCGAAATTTGCCTGACTAGTAGCCCAAGCACCAGCAGTAAAATAACCGAAGGGGTTTTAAACCGGCTGCTGAATAGGTCGAACCCATAGGAGATGAGTACCGATAAGCTCAGCACAATAATCAGCACAGATGAATCCATGCCGCAAGTTAAAGAAGAGTTTTCAGTTTAGTGGTTTGAGTTGAAAAGCGGTTGGGTAAACCAAGCACTACGCTGCGTCTTATGGAACCATATCGGTGGCAATCTTAGCAGAAAGCAGGCAGAGTGGAATCCCGCCACCGGGGTGTACGCTACCCCCTACAAAAAACAAATTGTTGAACTGGTGCGAGAAGTTAGCATGGCGTAGAAAAGCGGAAAACCGATTATTAGAACTATTGCCATATAATGCCCCCTGCGAACTGGATGTTTTGGCTTCTATACTGCGGGGGTCTAAAATGGCTTCGGTAACCAGTAGTGAGGAGATATCGGTGCCGAGGCAATGGCTTAATTTCTGTAGTACGTTTTGGCGGGCGCAGGCAATAATTTCGTCCCAGTTCTGACCACTATTGTTCGGGGCATTTAGTAAAATAAACCAATTCTCACACCCTGCCGGCGCATCATCGGGTTTCAGTTTGGCACTGATATTCAGGTAAACGGTTGGGTCTTGGTATAACCGTTGCTGCCCAAACAGGTGATCAAATTCGGCACGGTAGTCGTTACTAAAAAAGATATTGTGCAGACCCAGTTCAGGAAATGCCCGTTTAATCCCCCAGTAAAAAATCAGGCCTGAACTTGACTTGGGCTGCCTTAATATTCGCTCTGGCTGCCGGGCATTGGGCAGAAGTTTCCTGAATGTGTTAACCACATCCATGTTAGAGACAACCAGATCGAAGTGGCGGGAGGGTAACCCTTCCAGACTTATCCCCACTACCCGTTGCCCGGCTGTACTGATCTCGGTTACGCGGGTATTGTAGTGAAATTGTACCCCCAGTTCTTCGGCTAACCGCACCAGACTGTTGGTAATGCCAATCATGCCTTCCTGCGGAAAAAAGGCACCAATATTGTATTCAAGGTGCGGAATAATATTGAGTGTGGCTGGAGTCTGGTACGGATCAGAGCCGTTATACGTGGCATATCGATTGAATAACTGCACTAGTTTCGGGTGCTGAAAACGCCGTTCATTAGCCCGGTTCATCGTGCCAAACACACCCAGTCGAGGGAGGTTTAGGTAGCCGCGCAAGGCATCTCGCCCTAACCAGGTAGTCAGTTTGTGCAATGAACGTTGCAGAAACAACGGCTCTGTAACGGCATACTTCAGCGCCGAGTCGTGCAGGTGGGCCAGTAAATGCTCACCTGGCTCACCCAGCACTGTTTCTACCTCCTGGGCAAACCGGTGCGAGTCGGCCCACGCCGTTAGTCGGGTGTTATCGTCCCAAAAATAGCGGCAAGTTTCGGCTAATCGGGTGTACTGAAAATAGTCGGCAGGATTGCGGCCCGCCAGTTTGAAGAGGTCTTCTACCAGTTGGGGCATGGTAAATAGCGACGGTCCCGCATCGAAGCGGTACCTCTGCTGGTCGGCAGTCGTCAACGCAAAGCTCGACAACTTTCCTCCCGGATAGGCGTTGGCTTCAATTACCTCGACGGCGTATCCCTTAACGACTAACCGAATGGCTGCCGTAATGCCGCCAATGCCAGCCCCAATAATGGCTGCGGTTTTGGTCATTGCCGGGCGTAATAATACAGATTAACCGACGAGGCATTTCTAATCTCGCTGATGGTAAAATAGCCCTTATTGTCTTTTTCAAAACAAACGGCTTCCCCCTGTGGCTCTAACCGATAGGGTAATTGTTGGCCTGCCTGCAACTGGAGCGCATCAGCAATGGTCTGACCACTAGCGCGTTTCCAATAATAAATCTGGGCGTATGTACGGATAATAATCTCGTTACCATCTGCTGAAATAGCTCCTCCAGTGGCATACGTAATAGGCAACTCGCCAAATGTCTGGAGTGTAGTTACCTCATTTACGTTTTGTGGATAAGGTAATTTATAGAGATGAACTTTGGCCTCCCACTTCGATACAATCCAGATGTCGCCGGTTTGAGGGTCCACGATCAGCGTTTCGGCATCACGGGGGCCATCGGGGTACTTAAAGCTAATCCGCTCGCCTGCCGATACTATTTGACTGGCCGATTGCGGCTCAGGAAACCGGTAAATGGTACAGATAGGCCGCTGGGCATTGTTATCGCCAATATCGCCCATGTAGATATAGTTTATTCCGGCCTGCGGCCCTGGCCCCATTGCCATATCCTCCCAATCGACATTTTGCGCGTAAGGAATGGGTACTCTACCTTTTATCTGGCCATCATGCCCCAACAGGGTTAGCTGCGCTGGGTTGCCACTATCTTCTTCAATCCAGAGATTGCCCGGTACCGTGCGGCTTTCCACCATGCCGGAGGCCTCATCAATAAGGCCGGGCTGGATGGGAGTGGCCGTAGGTTCGCTGACAAAACGAGCCTCATTGGCAGTGGGCATGGACTGTTTACAGGCCGATACTAGGAGTATATAAAACAGCAAAATGGAAAGGCGCATAAATGAAGGAAGCGGAGTGTTTTTTTAACCTAACGAAATTTGACGTAATAATGATTGCCTCTCAGGCAAGCCTTTAGCTGAAAAGGCTTCATTAAGTATAATTTTTGACTGTTTTTTATACCTTGTTTAAGAAAATTTAGAGCTTTTCTTGCACTAAACAAGCATAGTAAGTACATTTAGCCCGGTAAAAATCTTTTTTCTTAACCTAAATACTTTTCCTTTATGATGTACTCCTACATCCGACGGGCAGGAACCCTCTCCCTGCTATGGTTGTGCGTGCTACTTGGCTCTGTGGCCATGGCACAGGATTTACGAGTCACGGGTCGCGTGACCGATTCTGAAAACGGCTCTCCCTTGCCTGGCGTTAATGTATTGGTGAAAGGCACTCAACGCGGGGTTAATACTGATGCCAATGGTGGTTACACCATTAACGTAGCCAATGCCCAAAGCGTGTTAGTATTCTCTTTTGTGGGTTTTGTACGTCAGGAAGCAACTGTAGGCAATCGTTCGGCAATCAACATTAGCTTAGCCTCCGATGTGAATTCTCTACAGGAAGTAGTGGTAACGGGTTATGCCGCTCAACAAAAGCGTGATATTACTGGAGCAGTAGCGGTGGTTGATGTAAAAGAAATGCGGAAATTACCAGCCTCCAACATTGCCGACCAATTACAGGGACGCATTGCTGGGGTGCAGGTAAGCTCAACGGGCGATCCGGGTAGCGCGGCTTATGTACGGGTTCGGGGTATTGGTACGTTTAACCAGAATGAGCCGCTCTATGTGATTGATGGGGTGCCAGTTCAGAACGAAACGAACCTGAACTTCCTGAACCCGAACGATATCGAGTCGATTCAGGTCTTGAAAGATGCGGCTTCGGCTTCGATCTACGGTTCGCGGGCGGCTAACGGTGTAATTGTGGTAACCACTAAGAAAGGCAAAGCAGGCACCTCGAAAATTAATTTAGATGTGTGGACGGGTATTTCAACGCCTGCTAAGTACCCTGTGCTGGCTAATCCACAAGAGTTGCTCCAGATCAACCAGGGTCTATCTGCCGGAGCCGGTATTCCGTTTACCTCCAACTTCTATATCAACAACGGGGGTACCTGGACTCTACCCGATTATTTCACCCGGAATGGGGGCTTCAAAACGGGTGACCCAGCGGTCGATCCAGCCAAGTATTACCTGAACTCTGATCCTACTGCCGATGCGGGTAAAAACTACCTCATTGCTCAGGCAAATAAGCAGGGTACTGACTGGTTTCGCGAGTTATTCAAAACAGCACCCAGCACCAACGTGCAGGTGAGCGCGTCGGGGGGTTCAGAGCGGGGTAACTACTACACCAGTTTCAACTACTTCGACCAGAACGGTATTCTGATTCAGAACTTCTTTAAGCGGTATCAGACCCGTATCAATAGCGTTTACAACGTGAAGAAGCACGTACGGGTGGGTGAGAATTTTAACCTGTCGTATCAAACCTCACAGGGTAGCGTGGGTAATCCCGGCGAAGGATCCGTTATTGTAAATACCTACCGGATGCCTGGAATTGTTCCTGTATATGACATCAAGGGCTACTATGCCGGTCCAGCGGGTCTTCCCTCTAACGCCGGCAACCCCATTGCCCAGCAGAATCGCAATGCCGAAAACCCAGGCTACGGCATTCGTCTGAATGGCAATGCCTACGCTGAAGTGGACTTTTTGAAGCACTTTACCATCAAAAGCAGTTTTGGTCTTGACATGGGCTTCGGCTCAGGACGCGGCTATGGTTTCCGTAACTTCGAGGCTACGGAAATCAACGCTTCAAATAGCTTAGGCCGCAGTACCTATACTAACCGTAACTGGGTATTCTTTAACACTCTGGCCTATAACCAGGAGTTTGGCGGAGGAATGCATCGGGTATCTGCCCTGATTGGTACAGAAGCCAAGCGGAATGACTACGAAGGCTTTAGCGCAAACGGTAATGGCTTGACTTTTGGTGATGACCCGAACTACCGGATTCTGACCAATACCAACTCCAAAACCTGGAACCTCGGCGACTATCGCGGTCAGGTAACTACCCAGTCGCTGTTCGCACAGTTCAACTACGTGTTCCAGGATAAATACCTATTTAGTGGAACCATCCGGCGCGATGGGGTATCGCGGTTTATCAATAATCCCTACGGTACATTCCCTGCGGGTAGCTTCGGCTGGCGGGTTTCTAAAGAAGACTTCTTCAAGAACGTAACTGCCGTCAACGATTTGAAACTGCGCGTAAGTTATGGGGTAACCGGTAACAACGAGATTGGCTCTGACTATCCTGGTTTCTCTAACTTCGGTCAGAGCATTGGTAATACGGCCTACCCAATTCAGGGTAATCCCGGTACCATTACACCCGGTTTCGCCCAGAATTCGGTGGCAAATAAAGACCTGAAGTGGGAGACCACCAAGTTGCTGAACTTTGGTATCGATGCTCGCATCCTGAATGCCCTTGACCTGACCGTAGAATACTACACCCGTAAAACGTCGGACATCCTATTCCAGGTGCCGTTGCCTTCTACGGCGGGTAACATCGGACGGATTCCCCTCAACATTGGTGACATGGAAAACACCGGGGTGGATATTCAACTGGGGTATAAAGGCAAAGCTGTTAACAATGACCTGAACTACGGGATTACAGTTACGGCAGGCCACTACAAAAATACCGTAACCAAGATTGATGCTAACTCGAATACATTCATTACTGGAGGTGGCTCCCGGATTGGCGATATTACCCGGACCCTGGTGGGTTCGCCCATCTCGCAGTTCTACGGCTACATCAGCGATGGCGTAATCAAGGCGGAAGCCGAACTGCCCAAAACACCCGGCGATGCAAAAGTGGGCCGCCTGAAGTTCCGCGACCTGAATGGCGATGGGGTTATCGACGATAAAGATCAGACGGTAATTGGTAGCCCAATCCCAAAACTGAATTACGGGATTAACCTGACGGCTAATTACAAAGGGTTCGACTTTACCCTATACTTACAGGGCGTATATGGCAACCAGATATACAACTATGTACGGTATTTTACCGACTTCCCGGCGTTCCAGGCGAACTACTCCAAAAATATGCTGTATGAGGCTGGCAATACCTATCCAAAGCTCGACCGGAACGATACGTACAGCTCACAGCGGAGTTCATTCTACGTAGAGCCGGGTTCGTACTTCCGGGGTAAAAACCTGACACTGGGTTATACGCTGCCTAACTCGCTTACGAGCCGTATTGGTGTCGACCGCCTACGGGTGTATGTTCAGGCTCAAAACCTGTTCACTATTACAAAGTATAGCGGCCTTGACCCCGACATTACCATCGCGAACTTAACTGAAGGCTACAACTCGCAGCGTGACCTGTCGATGGGTGTGGATTATGGTCGGTATCCGATCTCGCGTTCACTGTATTTTGGTGCTAACATCGAATTTTAAACAACAAGCTAACTTTTCAAACACATGAACAAGAAAATTGCGATTGGAACCGCAACCCTAATGATGGGCCTTATGTGGGCCTGCGGGGATAAATTTTTGGAGCAAAAGCCCTTTGGTGCCGTTAACGAAGGCACCCTATCGGCAAACGTAACCGGAGCCGATGCCCTGCTGATTGCTGCCTACTCGAACATGGACGGTTTTTCGAGCTGGGATAACGGCTCCCCCTGGGGTTCTGCTGCGTCGAACTGGACCTACGGCAGCGTTGCCGGTGGCGATGGCTACAAAGGATCGGAAGCGAATGACCAGCCCGACATAGTACCCATTGAACGCCATGAAGCTAATGCGAACAATCCGTATCAGCAGTCGAAGTGGAATACCTATTACGACGGTATTGCCCGCGCTAACAAGTCTATTCAGGCGTTTACGAGCGTACCCGGCTTGAGCGATGCTCAACGGAATGCAAAGTTGGCCGAGGCTCGTTTTCTACGTGGTTTTTACCACTACGAGTTAAAGCGCACCTTCAACATGGTGCCATACATCGATGATAAAGTGATCGAGTTCCGTATTCCGAATGACAAGGACATCTGGCCTAACATTCAGGCTGATCTGGCTTTTGCTGCGGCTAACCTGCCCGTAAAACAAGCCGATGTAGGCCGGGCTACAAAAGGAGGTGCTCAGGGAATTTTGGGCCTTACCTACCTCTGGCAGGGTAAATACGCCGAAGCCAAGCAGCAGTTCGATGCTATAATTGCTTCGGGTGTGTATAAACTGAACGCCAAGTATCAGGACAACTTCGACCCCGCCATTCAGAACTCGGCTGAGGGGATCATTGAGGTGCAGCAGGCCGTCAACGTGGGTACCGATGATAACGCCAACCAGGGCGATATTCTGAATTTCCCCTACGGCAGCGGCCCCGGTGGTTGCTGCGGCTTCCACCAGCCCTCGCAAAACCTGGTGAACGCGTTCCGTACCGATGCTACCGGCCTGCCATTCATCAAAACGTACAACGATGTAAGCGTAAAGACCGACGAAGGTACCAAAACGGATGCCGCTTTTACCCCCGATCCAACAAACCTCGATCCTCGTCTGGATTGGACGGCTGGTCGCCGGGGTCTGCCTTACCTCGACTGGGGTTTGCATGGAGGCATTGGGTGGCAGCGCGACCCTGCGTATGCCGGGCCGTATTCACCCAAGAAAAACGTGTATTACAAATCGCAGGAAGGTACGCTGACCTCTGCTTCGGGCTGGACAAAAGGGTATAACACCAACAACGTAAAAATTCTGCGTTACTCCGATCTGCTGCTGATGGCGGCAGAATGTGAAGTTGAAGTAGGTAGTCTCGAAAAAGCACGGGAGTATGTCAACATGGTACGCAAGCGGGCTGCTAACCCCGATGGTATGGTGAAACAGTATATTGACCCAACCAAACCAGAAAAAGGGTTCTCGGAAAAACTGGCTGCCAACTACGTCATCAGTCTATATACCACCGCCTGGGCCGATAAAAATGCGGCCCGCGATGCCGTTCGCTTCGAGCGTCGGCTGGAGTTAGGTATGGAAGGTAACCGCCGGTTCGACCTCGTTCGCTGGGGTATAGCTGACCAGGTTTTGAATGAGTACCTGGCTGTAGAATCGAAACGCCGGACTTACCTGACGGGGGCCAAGTTCACCAAAGGTAAGTCGGAGTATGAGCCTATTCCATATCAGGCCATCACCCGCTCGTCTATCGATGGAGCACCCACTCTGAAGCAAAACCCTGGGTATTAATCTGGGGCTAAATACGCTGCGCGGGTCATTCCTCACCGGAATGACCCGCGCTTTTTTGTATCTTTACATACCACCGCGCTCTTAGTCAAATGCTGAAACCCCTTCTGATACCGGTCTGCCTATTCGCCTGCCTGCTCACTGCCTGCCAGCCCGATAAACAGTTTAAGCTCCTCAGCCCCGACGACTCCGGGATTACCTTTGGCAATGCCCTCACCATTGCCGACACCATGAATATTCTGGATAATGAACTGGTGTATAATGGCGCGGGGGTAAGCATTGCCGACTGGAATGGCGATAGCCTGCCTGACCTGTTCTTTACAGCCAACATGGTGGATAATGCCCTGTACATCAATAAAGGAAAGTTATGGTTTGAGGAAGTGACCAAACAGGCAGGGGTGAGCAAACCGCGCCAATGCTGGTCGGCAGGCTCGACGGTTGTGGATATTAACGCCGACGGAAAACTCGACCTCTACGTGTCGAATATGATGTATGGGCAGGCCGACCTACGCCGGAATCTGCTGTATGTAAACCAGGGAAACGACGCAACCGGAATCCCTAAATTTACCGAGATGGGCCGCGAGTATGGCCTGGACAACGACAGCCATTCGGCCCAAACCGTCTTTTTCGACTATGACAACGATGGTGACCTGGATGCCTATATTGTGGTGAATGTAATGGATATGCAGTATGCCAACCAGTATCTATCGAAAGCCATGCAGGCTAACTCGCCTACCGCCGACTGGCTGCTGCGCAATGAGTTCGATCCCAAATTGGGCCATGCAGTATTCACCGATGTATCGAAAGAAGCGGGGATTCAGGTACAGGGGTACGGGCATGGTGTATCGGTGATGGACATTAACCAGGACGGCTGGCTCGACCTCTACGTTACTAACGACTATCTCTCGAATGACAACCTGTTTATCAATAACCACAATAAGACCTTTACCGACAAGGTGCACGACTGCCTGAAGCATCAGTCCTGGTCGGCAATGGGGAATGATGTAGCTGATATTAACAACGATGGCCTGCTCGATATGGTGGCGATGGACATGCTGCCCGATGTGAATGCCCGTAAAAAAGCTCTATTGCGGGCTAATAGCTATGCCCACTATCAGTTTACAGAGCAGTATGGCTACGAGTATCAACACATTCGCAACACGCTGCAACTGAATCAGG
>JBBQUC010000083.1:0-11635 GCA_038212815.1 Cytophagales bacterium | reverse complement strand
GGCTTTCTGCACAAACGCTTTGTAGGCCTCGTTGCCGCCCAACCGCTGGTCAACGGCATAATGGTCGGTGAATCCGTAGCCATGATAGGCTGACCGCATGGCCCCACCCTCGTTGGTCAGGGGCTGATTGTTTTCCAGCACGGGGGTGAACCAAATGGCCGTAACGCCGAGGTCTTTCAGGTAATCGAGGTGCTGCGCAGCCCCGGCCAAATCACCCCCATGCCGGTAAAACGGATTGGCGCGGTCGGCATTGGGGTCGGCCATGTTGGCAAATTTATCGTTGGTGGGGTCGCCGTTGGCAAAGCGGTCAGGCATGGCCAGGTAAATAAAATCGGCGGCAGTAACGCCCTGCCCTTTAGGAGACCTGGTACGCGCACTGAGTACAAACGGCTGGCTGAGGGTCTGACTCCCATTTTTACCGACCAGTTGCAGGGTGCCGGGTTTAGCAGACGACGCAATGGTTAAATCCAGAAACGCGTAGTTCGCATTTTCGACCGTATGCGCTTTTACCAGTTTCACCCCGGGGTAATTGACCGAGTAGGTCAGTTTACCCGCATTAGGGCCATACACCAGCAATTGTAGGTTTGGGTTTTTCATGCCCACCCACCAGTTGGTTGGGTTTACCCGCTGAATCTGGGCAGGCTGCGCCATAGCAATGCTGGCGCAGGCAATGAGTAAAAGAGCTATGTACAGACGCGACAACAAAAGGGTTGGTTTCATACTAGGGTTGCTACTTATCCCCTCTCATGCAGAGAGGGGGCAGGGGCGGTCGGCCGCTGCCGTGAGGTAATTAATTTTCGATTCGCCAAAAATAGCACAAGTTTGTCGGCAAAAAAGGGCATATTTTTGTCGTTTGTTCCTGGTGCCCCCTAACCCACTTCATGAATACCACCTATTCAATCCCCGTTATGGATAAACTGGTCATTTACCAGATTTTTACCCGGCTTTTCGGCAATCAGAATACAACCAACATACCCTGGGGCAGCCGGGAGCAGAATGGTGTCGGTAGCTTTAGCGATATCAACAACGCGGCTTTGCAATCGCTAAAAACCTTCGGTATCTCGCACATTTGGTACACGGGGGTTCTTGAACACGCCACCCAAACCGATTATTCAGATCAGGGTATCCGACCCGACGACCCCGCTATTGTGAAAGGGCGGGCAGGGTCGCCGTATGCGGTAAAAGATTACTACGATGTTGACCCCGACCTGGCCGTAAATGTGTCCAACCGTATGGCCGAGTTTGAGGCTCTGCTCCAGCGTACCCACGCCTGTGGTCTGAAAGTAATCATCGACTTTGTGCCAAACCATGTGGCCCGCCAATACCAGTCAGATACCCTCCCTGAGGGCGTGACGGATTTGGGCGCGACCGATGATACCCGCGTAGATTTCAGCCCGCAGAATAATTTTTACTACCTGCCCGGTAAGACTTTCATAGCCCCCTCCGCCGACTCATCGGACCGCCCCGAAGGGGGCTGGCCCGAATTCCCCGCTAAAATTACCGGCTCCGGCTCGTTGACGGAAGCACCCGACATCAATGACTGGTACGAAACCGTAAAGCTGAATTACGGACTGGATATTTTCACTAATTACCAGCCCCACTTCGACCCGGTGCCGGATACCTGGCAAAAAATGCTCCACATTCTCTTGTTTTGGGCAGCTAAGGGCGTGGACGGGTTCCGGTGCGACATGGCGCATTTCGTGCCGGTGGAGTTCTGGGGCTGGGCCACCACACGAGTAAAACGGGCTTACCCCGGTACGATTTTTATCGCCGAAATCTACGACCCCGGCCTTTACCGGCGGTTTATCACTAAAGGGGGGTTCGATTATCTGTACGACAAAGTAGGGCTGTATGATGCGCTGCGTCGACTGATTGAAGGACACGGCTCCTGTCGCGACATTACCCATGTCTGGCAGCACGAGTCAGGCGATTTCTCGGAGAATATGCTCCGGTTCCTCGAAACCCACGATGAGCAGCGGATAGCCTCCTCATTCTTTGCTACTAATCCCTGGTTAGCCATACCAGCCATGACGGTAACTGCCACCCTTCATGCGGGGCCGTATCTACTTTATTTTGGGCAGGAAATAGGGGTGCGGGCCGAGGAAAGTGAAGGGTTTAGCGGGGACGATGGGCGCACTACCATTTTTGATTACTGGGGGTTACCCGACTGGCAGGGGTATCTGGCAGGGGGCCAATTCGACAGCAGCGGCCTAACCGTTGAGCAGCATAAACTACGGCAGTGTTATCACCGGCTGAATCATTTGGTGAACCACTCCGATGCGGTCCGACAAGGTGGATTCTATGATCTCCAGTATGCCAATGAGGAGAACTGGAGTTACAATCCAGAGCGGATTTATTGTTACCTTCGGTATTCTGAGCGTCAAAAACTACTGATCGTCTGCAATTTTGATCACGAGGTTACGTACGATACCAGCATTTGGATTCCAGAACATGCCTGGCAAACCATTGGGTTGAACCCGGAGAATACGTACCGGTTCAACGACATTTTTTTGACTCAACGCCTGTTTGAAGCCAATGGTAGTGCCCCCCTTGCCATTACCCTGGCTCCGGTCAGCGTACTGGTTCTCGAAATTCAGTCAGTTTAACTGTCGGTAGTACCAACCAATAACCCATTAATCAGCCTCTATGACACCAATTGTACGATTCTCTTTGTTGCTCTGCTGGTCGGTCAGTCAGGCGCAGGATTTACCCCCGCCAGCCATCCATGACCTACAGCAACTCCACCTGGTGGGGGGGCGAACCGTTGCTGAAACCGCTGTGTTGACGGGAAAAATGCTACTAGGCAAATCTTATGTGCATCAAACCCTCGATGGCAACAGGACCGAACAATTGGTGGTGAATCTACAGCAATTTGATTGTACCACCTTTCTGGAGACTACCCTGGCTTTATCGTTAGCCTGGCACGAGAGTATCGGCAAAAATCAGGAGGTGTTCGAGCAGGCCTTTATCCAGCAACTGACCCGACTGCGCTACCGCCACGGCCAGATCAATGGCTACGGCAGCCGCCTGCATTACCTATCCGACTGGCTGCGCGATAACGTACAAAAGGGCATTGTGCAGGACATCACCCGCGAGATTGGGGGAATGCAGGTATCTAAATCCCTGAATTACATGACTGCCGCTGTCTATAAATATCCCCACCTAAGCGACCCAATGGTATTTAAACAAATTGCCGATGTACAGACGGATATAAGCCGACAGCCGTTCTGGTTCATCCCGAAAAAACAAATAGCTGCCATTGAATCCAAACTACAGGAAGGCGATATTATTATGCTTACTGCCGCCCGGCCCGGCCTGGATATGAAGCATGTTGGGTTTTGTGTATGGCAACACGGGCGTGTTCACCTGCTCCATGCTTCTTCTGAATATGGCGAAGTCATGATTACCCCTGTACCTCTGGCTACCTATATTGGCATCAATAAACGCCTGTCAGGAATCAGGGTAGCCCGACTCAAATCCCTTAGCCAGCTAACGGGTGGGCAATCAGCCCACTAGTCGTCACAATAGTCGTGCGTTTTCAGCCGGATTATCCAGAAATAAGAATCAAGGGTATAAGCAGGTTGGGTGAAGGTATAATAACCCGGCGCACTGCCTGCTTCCATATCATAGGTGTTGCCCGGCTTCATCAGGTTTGTGGTAATGCTGAACGATGTTTTCCCCGGCGCATATTTCAAGACAGGTAAGGTTGTCCATCTTGTTGTTCCTGTGATGCGGAACCGGGCATATAACTCCTTAGTAGGCAGCTTGTCAACAGCTAGTTTTGTACATGGGAACTCCAGTGAAATGGTCACAAAAGTCGGCGTGGGCGGTGGGGTAACGGGCGGAGTTACCGGGGGCGTTACGGGCGGAGTTACCGGGGGTTTATTCGGATCGACTGGGGGTGGCGGAGGAGGTACCGGGGCATTGGCAAAACCAGCTAAGTCCAGCGGAATTTCGCCAATAGAACAACCCGATACAGCAGCCGATACGGCCACCACAGAACTGAAATTATCGGATAGCCTCATTTTTACGTAGGCATTGCTTTCAAGTCCCTGAATCGTCAGCTTTTTCCCATTTCCAATGAACGTATAAAACGTTCGCAATACGGCGTTAGTCGTAGCATCCAGCAATTCGGCTTTGTAGGTGTAATAATCGCTGTTGGGGGGCGGAGTCGTTTTCAACGTAAATGTAAGCGGCTGCGTACACTCTTCGGCTGTAAATACCGCGACCCAGTCTGACAAATGGCTTACATCCGCTACGCAAACTAACCACCCTTGCGGACTAGTCTGTACGGTGCCTGACTTCTCCTGCCGCCATACATTCTGAGCAATATCGTAGCTAAACACCGAAATCTGATCGCCAACCTGCACGGTACGCCGGGCAAATGGATTAAAGAGTTTTGAGTTCAGGGCAAACGAAAGGGTAGCAGGTTGCGAAAACGTTTTCACAACATCGTATTGCTGATTATACATATCGACAGAAGCCGCACCGGCTACCTGAAGAATGCGCTGATCGCGAGCGGTTTTGCCAGTGATTGTCAGGGCCGATTTAATTTTGCCATCGGCAGAAATGGGTAACTTCGCTATCGCATCAGCCGTATTACCTACATTGATGGGATTGAGCCGAACGGTCAATCCACCACTAACGGGTTTACCCGCCACATCGCTAAGTTGGGTGTTGGCTGGTATAGCCAAAATAACCTGGTTAGCGGCAGTTTGCGAGGTAGTCTGCGTGGTAATGGCCGACGACACCAGGCCACTAGCCGTAGCCACGCCGGTTTGGATAGCAAGGGCGGGAGCCTCACTCACCCGAATCAGATCAGTATAGATCGACTGGTAATCAGTTTTGGTCAGCCAGATGGGTCGAACCACATCCAGAAACCCGTCGCTTCTGGCAATAACATTAAATCGAAGGGGCTTACTGGCAGTGGGTTTAAAGGTGGTATCGACAGCCAGGTAAATAGCGCCGTCTTTGGTTACTTTAAACTTTTTGGTGTAGAGCGTCGTAACGAGTTGATCGGCCTCCGGGCCGGTAAGCATCATCTCAATTTTAGGAGGGAGATCACCCGTTTTGGGAGATAACTGTAATTCGACGGTGGGGGCATACGCTTTTTTGAAGCGCAGTTCAAAGCCCTCGGTTGGGTTACGACAAGCGGCAAACAGGCTGAAAACCAGCAGGGAGCAATAAAGAAACAACTGTTTCATAAAAGCTGTAGTCAGAAAAGCACGTTCGGATTACCCTGCAAGCTACTAATTTTGTAGGATAATCCGAAACGCTTCCCGAAAACATAACAGTTGCTTAGCAAACGGTCAATGATCGCCCCCGTGGCCATGCACATGGCCGTGCGAAATTTCGTCGGCAGAGGCATCACGCACATCCGTCACCTCCACGTCAAAGTGTAAATCCTGGTCGGCAAGAGGGTGGTTAGCATCCACCGTCACCATATCGGCCCCTACGTTCGTGATGGTAATCACCTGCCCCTCATTGTCCTGAAACTGCATACCCGGCTCAATAGCCTGATTGCCAAAAGCCGAGCGTGGCACCTCCTGGGTTAGGTTGGGGTCACGCAACCCGTATCCCTTATCGGGGGTAACGTGCAATTGGAGTTTATCGCCTTTTTGGCTGCCTTCTAGCCCTTCTTCCATTCCCGGAATCAGGTTGCCTTCGCCGTGCAGGTAATAGAGCGGGTCGCGGCCCTCGCTGCTATCCAGCACGTTGCCAGAATTGTCGCGGAGGGTATAATGGATACCCGCTACTTTGTGTTTGGTAATTTTCATGGTTTTGTCAGTTGCCGAAAGCTGCGTTCCGGGGTTAAGTTAGCACAACCCACCTATCCCTGTTTTGATTCCCAAATCTGAGCAAACGGGGTAGTTTAAGGAGTTAGCACAGTGGTCTTCTCCCCTACCGACTTCACTTTGTCCTTCGAGAAATAAACCGGAAAATAGCCATTATCGGCCCACAGGTCGAACAAGTCGCGATAGTGGGGACTGGCCGGATTGCCCGATTGTCCGGGATTATTGATACCCAGGGTTTTATCCCAGTCTTCGGTATCGACCAGTAGTCTAAACGACGCGCCATGTACCTGATTCAACTCGGCACCTGTAGCGTTAACGGTCTCGCCATACCCCCCCCGTGCCACTGGACCCAAGTTAATGATTTTCCGGGTAGCCGCATCTGCCCACTCGCTCAGGGGGTGCGTGATGGTAATGTGCTTGTTTTTCCGCTGGCCATAGGGCCAGTCATCCATATCGGGGCCAAGCCTGCTCCTCAATTCGCTTACGGCACGGGTCATGGCGGTAAGCAGCAGGCTATCGCGGCCCGATGTAGGCGTTACCAGCCAGTCGATTACCCGCTTGGTCGGAAGGGTTTTCAGGTATGGCCGCGCTTCCGGGGCTACCTTGCTGGCATACAGAGCCTGTTTCAGTTGCCCCTCCCAGGCCACATAAATAGTGGCTGCTACTGAACTGGGGGCAAGTTGATAATCCCACCGGCGCAGGTAGTTGAGAGCACGTTCGGTCGAATCGTCGGGTGAGTACAGCCGGTCGAGGAGCGGTACCAGCGTACGAGCGGGTATAGACAGGTAATCGGCCTGGAGCCGCATAAAATCCACTAGGGTTTTGCGTTGCCCATTGTTCAGCACTTCTTCAATGCGTTGCGCCCGGCTTGGCCCTGCCCACACCCACCCAATGGCGTTGCGATTTGGGAAACTGGGCGCAATGAGGTTGTTATTGGCCGTAACCACGTACCCTTCGGGCGGGTTGACCTTGTGTGGCAGTTGGCTAATGGGTAAATACCCACCCCACTCAAACCGCCCATCGCCCGGCACGGGTACCAGTCCGGTCCAGTTAGGGCGGATCGGTGCCAGGCCCACGGCCTGCCAGCCAATGTTCCCCTGTTTATCGGCCCAAATCATGTTTTCGCCTGGCACCCGGCTGGCGGTGCAGGCCTTCTGGAATTCGCTCCAGTTACGGGCCTGATTCATGCGAAGGCTGGCCAGATAGGGTGCACAGCCGGGGTGAAGCCAACCCGCCCGCACGGCATAGGCCCGGTGGTGAGTAGGATCTTCAAACACAATCGGGCCATGTCGCCCATATTTCAGCATGACCTGCTGCGTAGCTGCCCCCTTTACAGCAATGGTTTCGGTCTGTACCCGCATGGGTTCCCAATGGCCCTTGTAGCGATATTGGTTGGGGTTGGCGGGGTTAGTATCATATACATACAGGTCTTCATTGTCGGTATCGAAAATAGTTAGTCCCCAGGCACCGTAGTTATTATGCCCCACCGATACCCCCGGCAGCGTCGGCTCACCCGCTCCCACCACATTCCAGCCGGGAGCCTCTAAGTGAACCCAATACCGCAGCGACGGCACCAACTGCGCCCGGTGGGGGTCGTTGGCCAGCATGGGGTAACCACTCGCCGACTTTTGGCCCGCAATCACCCAGTTGTTCGACCCCGTATAGTGTTTCTCGGCCTCAAACCAGTTGGTAGCCTCTTCGTCGGTCGCGCCTGCGCCAGGCTGGTTTTTCGTAAATTTGAGGGGCAGCCGAAACGCTTCGTACAGTTCCAGAATGGGCTGCATCAGTTCCTGGCCGTTTACATGCAGGGTTAAATCAGGTTCTCCGGGGTTGGTCGTTGGATGAAACCACGCCAGTTCGCGCAGTTTATCGGCCCCAATCAGGTGTACCAGCCGACCGTAGTTCAGTTCATCCCGGATATTGCTCAGCAGCCCCTGGTGCCGGCTAATCACTACGTCGGGAGTCCATAAGCCGGGCTGGGTTTTAAGGAGTTTAAACTCGAAGGGCAGGGTTTCGGGAGTTTTCAAAGCCTCGCCGATGTAGGCGTTGATGCCTGCCACAAAGGCCCGGATAATGAGCGGGCCATGCGGGTGGTACTGCTGCATCTCCTGCTCGATGTTACCCTGATACCGAAACAACCGGGTGCCAATGTCACGCTTTATCTCCTGCGGGCCAAGCAGTTCGGCCACCGTGCCGGTAGCCTGCCGTCGCCAGAGTTCGAGTTGGAACAGCCGGTCGGAGGCAGCAGTATAGCCCTGAGCAAAAAACAGGTCATGTTCGTTTTTGGCGTAAATATGCGACACCCCCCAGTGGTCGCGGATAATCTCGACGGGCTGTTGCAGACCCGGTGTTTTCAGGGTTTGGGCCGTGCAGGCTTGATTAGCCACAAATACACCCAAGAGAACGCTTAAGAAACAGATACGCATACCGTCGTTTCTAAAAGAAAGAAAGGGCAGGATATGATTTACCCAAAGTCGTTTAATTGAGATTTAACTAACATTTAACTTCTCCTTAATGCCTGATTTGTGGACATATGGTTCCTTTACAGCGATAAGCTACCCCAGCTATGAAATATCCCTCGCTCCTCCTGCTTGTATCCGCCCTCATGGGTTGCGTCAGGATTCAATCGAACGTTAAAAATGACGCAGTGCCGACGTTCAGCCGGATATTGGTGGTCACTAAAATGCACTATGCCGAGCCGGTAATGGTAGCTTCTACCCGCTGGTTGTCGGTGCGCCGTAGTGACAAAGTATAGTTTTTGTAAAGGGCATCGCGTTGGATGTCGGTCAGGCTACACGGCTCAACCGGGCAAAGCGGCCCAATATGCACAGTGCCCACTTCGGCCGTCACACCTGAGTGGGTGCAGTTGGTCAGGAATAAACTGAGCAATAGCGGAAATATAGCAATGTGCCTTTTCATCATAGTGACGGGTTTAAAAGGATTTATGAACAAGACCCACCCTGGCAGTCGCCCATTGGAAATAATCGAATAGTGATATTAGGTATCCATTTCCTATCAGAAAATGCGATTGCTGGTTTGAACCAAACACAATAACAGGTACATTTGTAGTTACAACGTAATTACATTTTTTATGCGCTTAGCTGTGGTATCTATTGGCAATTCCAAAGGCATTCGTATCCCGAAAGCTGTTCTCGACAAATACCATATTAAGGATTCGGTTGATGTCGAATTACGTGACGATATGATGCTGCTGAAACCTGTTCGTAACCCCCGTGAAGGTTGGGAAGAATCGTTCCGGCAGATGCATGAAAACGGCGATGATCATCTGTTGATTCCTGATGTGTTTACTGACGAAACCTGGGAGTCATGGTAGTCAGCCAATATGACGTTGTGCTTGTCAATTTAGATCCGACTGTAGGCAGCGAAATCCAGAAAACCCGGCCCTGTGTCGTTATTTCGCCGAATGAGATGAACCGGCAGGTGAATACGCTGGTCATTGCGCCAATGACTTCCGCATCGAAACCATATCCATCCCGTATTCAGGTCTATTCGGGCGGACGGACTGGCTGGGTCGTTCTCGACCAAGTTCGTACTGTTGACAAGCAGCGTATCAGCAAAGTGCTTGGCAGACTGACACAGGACGAGACAGAAGAAATCAAACAGGTTATTAAAGAGCTATTTGTGGATTGAGGTAGTACCTGTAATCACGCAAACACTTCTTTCCGCTCGCCAATTTGTTGCCGCCACATGGCGTAGTAGAGACCGCGCTGCTCAATCAGGTCAACGTGGCCGCCTTCTTCTACCACATGGCCTTTTTCCAGCACAAAAATCCGGTCGGCATGGAGAATGGTACTTAGGCGGTGGGCAATCAGAATAGTGATCCGCTGGCCCGATGCCGACAACTGGCGCACGGTGTTGGTAATTTCTTCCTCCGTCAGCGAGTCTAGAGCCGAGGTAGCCTCGTCGAAAACCAGTAGGGCAGGTTCGCGCAGCAGAGCACGGGCAATACTCAGCCGCTGCTTTTCGCCCCCCGACACCTTCACGCCCCCCTCGCCAATGACCGTATCAAGACCCTGTGGCGCACGGGCCAGCAGCGGGTCGGCAGCGGCCTGGTGCAATGCTCTCAGGCAGTCGGCATCAGTGGCATTGGGGGCCACAAACCGAAGGTTTTCGCGGATGGTACCGGCAAACAATTGGGTATCTTGCGTCACAAACCCGATTTGTTCGCGCAGTTCGTCTAAATCAATGGCCGAGCCGGGAATGCCGTTGTACAGAATCTGTCCCGACAGGGGTTGATAAAGCCCCACCAGCAGCTTCACCAGCGTGGTTTTACCCGACCCCGACGGGCCGACAAAAGCAATGGTTTCGCCAGTTTTTACCCGGAACGAAATCCCGGCGAGGGCGGGCGTATTAGCCGATTGGAGCTTAAACCGGACATCCTCGAAGGCCAGGCGTTCGATGTGGTTCATGGCTTGCGGATGGGCGGGTTTTACATCGCGGGGCGTGTCGAGAATACGCTGGAAATTGGCTAACGAGGCTTCGGTTTCGCGATAGACGTTGATGATGTTGCCCAACTCCTGCAATGGCCCGAAAATGGCGAACGAATAAATGAACAGCGAGAAAAACTCACCCACGGTAATCTTGCCCTGCACCACCAAAAACAGCATCAGCAACATGATGGCGTTCCGTAGCAGGTTCACAAACGTACCCTGCACAAACGACAGGGAGCGGATATAGCGCACCTTTTTGAGTTCTAATTTCAGGATTTTTGTGGTCGTGCCGTTCAGCCGTTCGGTTTCCTGCTGCGCCAGTCCCAGGCTCTTCACCAGCTCAATATTCCGTAGACTTTCGGTAGTGGACCCTGCCAAAGCGGTGGTTTCGGCGACAATATTCTTCTGCACCACCTTGATTTTTTTGCTTAGGAGCGAACTGACAAACCCCAGCAGCGGAATGGTCAGGAAGTAGGCCGGCGCAATGGGCCAATAAACCGTGCTGGCATACCACATCACAAACACAATGCCGACGATGGACGTAAACAGCACGTTCACAAACGACTGAATCAGTTTTTCAACATCGGAACGCACTTTTTGCAGGATACCCAGCGTCTCGCCCGACCGTTGGTCTTCGAACACCTGATAGGGCAGTTCGAGCGAATGTTGCAATCCATCGGTGTAGAGTTTGGCTCCCAGTCGCTGGGTAATGACGTTGACATAATAATCCTGAAAATTCTTGGCAATGCGGCTCACCATTGCCACACCGAGGGCCTGCAAAATAAGCCAACCGGCACCCCGGCTCAAAAACCCCCAGAAGTTGATATTCCGCCAGTTACCGCCAGGCGAATCCACGCCGGACTTAACCACGTACTGGTCAATGATTTTGCGAAAAATATAGGGGTCGAGCAGCGAAAAAATCTGGTTGATAGCCGCTAATAATAGAGCCAGTACCAGCAGGGGCCAGTATCGACGCAGGTAGGAATAGAGAATTTGCATAACAGAAGGGCAGTTACAGTAAACGGTTAATCATCCTTATCTTTTTTGGCCTGCACCCGCACAAATGCCCCGCGCCGGGGGGCTGGCACAATAGCCTGCTCGCCCTTTACGGCTTTCCAGATCACCTCGTTGAATAACTCGTCGTTGAGCGTATCGGCATAGCGAAGATCGAACGTTTCGGAGATGCGGGCTGGTTCGTTCCAGGCCGTATTTTTAGCCTCCAGATCCACCTGCGCGGGCCGGTGGGTGTAGTGAGTGGTGTCTGCCTTGCTGGTAAAACAGGCAAACATTGGCAGGGCAGCGGCATCGTACTGACTCATGGGCGGCAAACCCAAAATCAGTTCCATTGTCCGCAGCATGCCAGAGGTGGAGTAAAGCGAATGGACTACC
>JBBQUC010000082.1:0-11671 GCA_038212815.1 Cytophagales bacterium | reverse complement strand
GTAAAAACCAAACCACATGCTGAATTATTAGATCAGGTTAAAGCCTATTTAGTTTGTAAGGAGCGTACTAATTTCATCTTACTCTTTCTGGGAATTATAGGCTCTATATTTTTCGATTATGCACCTATACAAATAAAAGCTTTAGTTTATTTATTTGCAGCTTGTCTATATGCATCTGTTATGTATACCCATTTTTCAGATAGCAAATTTAAATATGCCACATTATATTCGGCTCTTGGCTTACTGCTCTATATCACGGTTCGTGATGGCATGTTTGGGCATATGATATTTTGGGTAACATTATACGTGCTAATCGTTATAATCAAAAAAGAAAACCGTATCGGATTGAGCTATAAAATAGGCTTAGTTGCTACCTGCTTCTTTTTTATTATCTTGGCCCAGTCCGTTAAAATGGAATATCGAATAAAAACATGGGGAGATAATGTGGCAACCAGAAAAGCGGACCCTTCACTGATGCTGGACTTGATGAGTCAACGACTAAATAATCTCGATTTTCTATTAGGCTCTGCTCATTTAGGCGCAATCTACCACCGATTAAATCAGGGCTCTTTGGTTTCCGAGACTATGGCCTACATGCCTCGTTATGAACCATTTGCTGATGGTGAGATTTTGGCTCACTTTTTATATCCGTTTATCCCTCGTGTTATTTGGAGTAGCAAGCCAATTACGGGTGGTGAAGCAAACATGTATCGCTTTACCCCATTTATCCCTAACGGTATTAGTAGTTCTAACATATCTCCTTTTGGCGAAGGATATGCAAATTTCGGAAAGACAGGAGGCATTATATTTCAGCTATTCTTTGGCATATTATTCAACCTGGTGTTCTTAATGGTTATTCGTATCGCCGAAACAAAGCCGTCTCTTCTGTTATGGCTCCCTTGCTTGTTTGCAGGATGTTTAACATTTGAAACAGATGTCCTTTCAACCTGGGGAAGTTTAGCAACTATGTCTACTTTTGTATTTTTCTTTTGGCTACTTACAAAAAGACTAAATATTCAGTTATAGTTATTCATAATAATTAAAAACATATTCCCAGAATAAATATATATTTATATAATGTCAGAACCTACCCGTTTCCTAATCGTTAACAGCCATCCTATTCAGTATTTCGCGCCTTTATATCGCAACATGGCCGCTACGCCAAGTTTCGACGTGACTGTACTGTACTGTTCGCGGCATGGGCTCGGTGGGGAACTGGATCGGCAGTTTGGAACGACCGTGCAATGGGACGTACCCCTGTTAGAGGGCTACCGGCACGTGTTTCTATCAAATCAATCGCCGCGTCCCTCTATATACGGGTTCTGGGGCCTGCTTAACCTTTCAGTGATCGTGCAGTTGTGGCGCGCCGAACGCTCTGTAGTAGTGGTCTATGGCTGGGCCTACGCCGTGTGCTGGATCACCATTTTTTTTGCCCGGTTGTTTGGCCATACCGTTTGCCTGCGGGCCGAAAGCCCCCTGAACCTGGAACGATACAAATCGCCGAACCAACAACGACTGCGCAGATGGGTACTTGGCCGGGGGTTATTCCGCCTGGTGAACCGCTTTCTGTATCTCGGTGCGCAGAACAAAGCCTTCTACCAGCACTTCGGCGTGGCAGACAACCAACTCATTTTCGGCCCTTATTCGGTCGATAATACCCGTTTTCAGCAACAGGCTGCTTTGTTACGATCCGACCGCGACCGCATCCGGCAACAACTGGGCATCTTGCCCAATGAGTGTGTATTACTTTACAGCGGCAAGTACGTACCCAAAAAACGGCCACTAGACCTGCTCAGGGCTGTTCAACGGCTGGCACGGCCCAACATCATGGTTGTGCTCATGGGCGACGGCGAACTACGGCCCGAACTCACAGCCTTCATACAGGAACATGCCATGCCATCGGTACTGCTGACGGGTTTTGTGAATCAGTCCAGCATTGGCATGTATTACACCGCCGCCGATGTGTTTGTGATGTGTTCCAACGAAGCCGAAACCTGGGGGTTATCAACCAACGAAGCCATGAATTTTAACCTGCCAGTCGTCCTGTCCGATGCTATTGGCTGTGCCGATGATCTGGTGCAACCAGGCAAAAATGGCTACCGATACCCCTGCGGTAACATTGAGGAACTAGCCCGTGCGTTGGCCCGTGTGGTTGATTGCCCGGCTGATGAACGACGTCGGATGGGCGAGGCCTCGCGTGAACGAGTCAGCCACTACAGCTACGGCCAAACCATTGACAACCTGCGTATTGCCTTTAGCCCAATATCGATATGAATATTGTTGTAGTGGGCAGTACGGCCTTCGATTCACTGGAAAGCCACATCGGCGATACGCTTGTTCAGATGGGGCATCGGGCGGTAGTGATCGGCCTCGACAGCAGTAGTGTATTGCCCGCTAAAGCCCGTTACTGGCTATCGCGCTTTGTGGAAACGTATGATCAGGCCCTAAGCCGGACATTGGTAACGAAGATTATTGGGCAGCAGCCCGATCTGGTGCTGGTAGTGTACCGACATTTGAATCCAGTGCTGATTCAGGACTTGAAACAACAGATACCTAACTGCCCCGTTGCGCAGTTTAACCCCGATGCACTGACCAATCTGGAACGTCAGCAGATCATTGCTTCGCCCTTTGATTTCTATTTTACCAAAGAGCCCTATATGGCCGATGCTTTTCGGCAGAAAGCAGGCCTGAATGCCCACTACATTCCCGAAGCCTTTAATCCCCTCGTTAACAAGCGCTTACCCATTGCCCGCGCTGCCGCCGAAGACGCCACCAACACCGATGTGTTGATGTATGGCAACCTGTATCCCTACCGTGCCCGCATGGTGACCCAGTTGATTCGGGCGGGTATCAGGCCCACCATCTTCGGCCTTTCGGCCAGTTACCTGCCCCCCGACGTGCGGGCCTGCTTTGTGGAGCAATACCTGGCAGGTGAGGAGAAAAACCGCATGATCTACGGCAGCCGCATTGCGTTCAACAATATGCATTATGCCGAAGTGACTTCGGCCAATAACAAGTACTTCGAGATAAACGGCACGGGCGGTTTCCAGTTGTGTGACTATAAACCGACTCTCCATGAATACAGCGGCATACCCGTCGATAAAGTCACGTTCGGCCCCATTGACGAAGCCATCGACAAGATTCGCTATTACCTGGCCCACCCCGACGAGCGGCACCGACTAGCCGATCAGCAACACGCTCATTTTCAGCTACATCATACCTATCAGATACGCCTTACCCAGATGTTGTCCATCATAAATGGCGGGGCTGTTTAATGGCTGCTTCGTATATACATCGCACTAAACCTGGCCGGGCCACCACCAACGCGCGGGCATCGCTCTTCAGCGGGCAGATGCTTAACGCCCTGGCGGGGTTAGCGCTGGTAAAAGCCGTGGCCATATACGTACCACCCAGCGAGTGGGGAATATACAGCCTCGCGCTGTCGACTATGACCCTGGGGCACGCCCTGTTGGTTGGCCCGGTGTTGCAGTCGCTGAAAGTGGCGCAGGCCAAAGACGGCTGGCTGGCCGTGTTGCCTTTCTACCGGCGGGTACTGCTGTGCATCTATGCGCTGGTGCTGGTGGCCGCGCTGGGGCTGGGCATCTGGGCTGGGCATGTGGGCATGGCGTTGCTGGTTTGGCTGGCAGCAGCGGGGCAGGGCACTTACTCACTCAGCAGCGAGTTCATGAACCTGTCGGGTCGTTTCAAGACGTTTTCGGTCATTCAGGCCAGCTATGGACTGGTGAATCTGGCCTTTTTCGGTGGCGTTGTCGTGCTGGGCGGTCGGGCCAACGCCGACGGCCTCTGGCTGGTACTGGTGTTGCTCAATGGCCTCTTTGCCATCAGTACCAGTTTACTGATGCGGAAACACCTGGGTAGGCTGAACGCACCAACAACGTCCGTCCCGTCGGCTGAGTTGCTGGCACGGCTGCGGCGGTTTGCCACGCCATTGCTGGCGCTGGCGGTGGCTTCGTGGCTGATTAATTACGCCGACCGGTACCTGATTAGCTACCTGCTCACCACCGCCGACGTAGGCATTTATAGTATTGGTTATGGTATTGGTGCCAAAATGCTGTTGCTGGTGGGGCCGTTCATCATCCACCTCAGCAGCCGCCTCTACCAGCTACGGGGCAACGGGGGCAGTGGACTGGCTGCCTGGCACCTTCAGCGGCGCTACCTGCTGCCCTATGCCAGCGTTGGACTATTGGCCTGTCTGGTGTTCTATTTGGGTCAAAACTGGATTGGGTCATTGGTACTGTCTGAACAGTACCGAGCAGCTTTTGCCATTGGCCCCATTGTGGCAGCAGGCTACCTCTGCCTAACCCTGATTAACCTGCTGGAGATTAAATGGTACGCCTACAGCCAAACAAAATACCTGCTTATACACACTACTGTGGGGGCAATCGTCAATATTAGCTTAAACTTGTTACTGATTCCGGTTATGGGTCTCATTGGCGCGGCGTTGGCCACATTGTTAGGCTACCTGACTCAGTTATTGCTCGTTAGTTGGCTCTATCGCTGCAGCTTACACAACTGATAATCTGCCAACCAGACCCGAATCCATTCGCTTATCCACTATCCTGATGAACTCTGCCAAGCAACGCCTCTACACCGCTTATATAAGTAGTGGACAGGCACCGTCCAGTGCTGATGCTGTGCCCGATGCCAACAAACTGTTTGCTGGTAATGAGCCCTATGTCAGCGCCAGAGTACGGCCTTTGTTACCCGCCCATACCAATGTGCGCATTGTAGACCTGGGCTGCGGCAACGGTTGCCACCTGCATTTCCTAAAGCAGTGGGGCTATACCAACCTTACCGGTATCGACACTTCAGCCGAACAAGTGGCAATGGCCCATCGGCTGGGGATACCTGAAGTGGTGCAGGATACCATCGACGCGTTTCTGTCACGCCCTCAACCACCCGCCGACGTGGTCATGCTGATGGACGTGGTCGAACACCTCACCCTCGACGAAACCATGACCCTGATGGACCGGGTTCTGGCGCTGTTGACTCCTGGTGGCCGCTTAATCCTGCACGTTCCCAACGCCGAAGGGCTCTTCGGGATGCGTATTCGCTACGGCGACCTGACCCACGAACAGAGCTTTACACGCTCCTCTACACGGCAATTACTAATGGCCATAGGCTTCGATACGCTCTGCTGCTATGAAGACAAACCAGTCATTCATGGGTTTACATCGCTGCTACGACGGCTCATCTGGGAAGTAGGCACCCTGCACTACCGGCTGTTATTGCTGGCCGAGACGGGGGCAGGAGGTGCCATCTTATCACAGAACATGCTGGTTGTCGCCACGAAAAAAAGCCTGTGAAACTCACCTACCTCTTCCGCAAACAATACGCTGGGTATAGCATTGAAGGGCTATTTATGCAGTTGGCAGAGGCCATCCGGGCTAATGGCCGGATTACTGTAGCGGAAGTATATGCCCCCCGCATGACGCTGGACCTAACTTGCCTGTATCAGAACCTGCGTTTTGCCAGACGGCAACAGGCTGACCTGTACCATATTACCGGCGACGTACACTACCTGATGCTGGCATTGCCACCCGCCCGTACTGTGCTCACCATTCACGACTGTGTATCGCTCGAACGGCAATTGGCGGCGAAGAATCCGGTTAAATTCAGGTTGCTCTGGCTACTCTACTATTACTTACCCATGCAACGGGCCAGGCATATCACTACGGTCTCCGAGAAATCGCGGCAGGAGTTGATCCGTTTTGTGGGGCTTAAACTGGCCGAAAAAGTGCGGGTTATTCCCAATCATTATAACCCCAGGTATGTACCAGTGCCAAAGGTATTTAATACCCAACAGCCTGTTATCTTGCATATTGGCACGGGTGTCCACAAAAATTTACCCCGCTTCATTGAAGCCCTCGCGGGCATACCGTGCCAGTTAGTCATCGTTGGCCACCTCACCAACGAACAGCATCAGCTACTTGAGCAATCAGCCATCCAGTACGTGCAGAAAGAGCGCCTGACCGAAGCTGAAATCATTGCCGAATACATAGCCTGCGATATAGTAGCGTTTGCCTCACTGTATGAAGGCTTCGGTATGCCCATTATTGAAGCCCAGGCCACCGGGCGGGTGGTACTTACGTCTGACATTGTACCCCTCCGCGACGTGGCTGGTGCAGGTGCACACCTCATCGATCCGTATTCCGTTGCCGCCATCCGGGCAGGCATTCAGCGCCTGATTAGTGACGCACCCTACCGGGAAGCCCTCATTCAACAGGGTTTCCAAAATTCGGCACAGTATACGGTGGCGTGCATTTCGAAGCAGTATATGGCGTTTTATAACGAAGTTTTACAGACTGAACAGTTCACGACACCACCCACTTCACCTCCCACCATACGCTAACCGCTCAGCCTCAGGTCTACGCCAGATATGCATATCCTTTATCCCATCGGCACGTTCTACCCGGCACAATCAGGTGGCCCCAGTAACTCGGTTTACTGGCTGGCGCGGGCATTGGTACAGCAGGGAGAGCAGATAACAGTGCTGTCGACAGCAACCGATCAGCCCGCCGAGACACACCTTGACCAGTGGCTCGACACCGAAGCCGGACAGGTTCGGTACGTGTCGACCCGCCGCCATACAGTACCTGTAAGCCTCATCAGGCAGGCCATTCGGGCACTACCCACCGCTGATGTCGTGCACCTGACCAGTCTGTTCTATACCCTGTCACTGATGGTGGGTATGGTGGCGTTGACGAAAGGTAAAGCCGTTGTCTGGTCACCACGGGGCGAATTGTCAGCGGCAGCATTGGCGATTCGGCCGGGCCTGAAACGGTTCATTCTGCGTATAATACAGCGATGGGCAGACCAGATTACGTTTCATACCACTTCAGCCAAAGAGACCGCTTGTGTCTACCGGCAGTTTGGCTCATCGGTACGGGTTATTGAACTCGGTAATTTTTACCCCATCGACCCAGCCTGCGGGCTACCCATAGCCGACGGTAGCCCGGCCACCGATGAAGCTTCGCGCTACCTGCTCTACCTGGGGCGGTTACACCCTATAAAAGCACTCGACCAGCTCATTAAGGCCCTTTCTACGTCTGTTGTGTTCCGAACGGGCGGCTGGCAGTTACGGCTGGTGGGGCCAGACTTAGCTGGTTATGGCACTACATTACGGCAGTTGGTGGCCGATGAAAACCTAACCGCTCAGGTGTCCTTTGAACCACCCGTGGCGGGTATCCAGAAAGATCACTTACTGGCCAACGCCTACCTGCTGGCGTTACCGTCGCATAGCGAAAACTTTGGCAACGTAGTGGTTGAGGCGCTGGCGCAGGGCACCCCTGTACTGGCCTCGACGGGCACCCCCTGGCAAATTCTTGACACCGAAGGGGCGGGATTCTGGATTGCTAACGACACAATTTCTTTACAGACGGCTATCGATACGGCTTTATCTTTACCCATTGACCAGTACAGAGCGTACCGGCAGCGGGCACGAACACTGGCTCAACAGCATTTTTCAATAGATGGCAATATTCACCGATGGGTGAACGCTTACCAGACCGTCATTACCCTTCATCAGCCAACCTCCATATGTGTGGAATAGCAGGCCTTATCACCCGACAGCCAACGGCTCCTGCTAACCCCTCTCTGGTGCAACGCATGACGCAATGCCTGAGTCACCGCGGCCCCGATGCCGACGGCATCTGGCATGAGGAATCGATTGCGCTGGGGCACCGTCGCTTATCGATCATTGACCTTACCGATGGTGCCAACCAACCCCTGCCCGACCACACAGGTCGTTATGTGATTACCTTCAACGGCGAGATTTATAACTACCAGGCCATCCGGCAGCAGTTGGCAGACTACCCCTTCCGTACACAGTCAGATACCGAAGTAATTCTGGCGGCCTATGAACGCTGGGGTACCGACTGCCTGCGGCATTTCAACGGCATGTTTGCCTTTGCCATCTGGGACCGCCAAACCCGGCAGCTCTTTGCCGCCCGCGACCGGCTGGGCAAAAAACCGTTCTACTACTTTCTCAACAACCAGTACCTGCTGTTTGCCTCAGAAGTACGGGCCTTGCTGAAAACGGATCTGGTGCCCCGCACCCTTAACCCTGCCGCGCTCAACACCTACCTCATGTACCAGACCGTGCCCGAGCCAGACACACTGGTGGCAGGGGTACGGCAGTTGCCCGCCGGTCACTACGCGCTGTTTGCCAACAACCAGTGGACTGAAACCCGCTATTGGGACCTTTTCACGCCACCGCCTGTTGACCCGGCCCTGATCCAAAACGCCGGCACCATTCAGCAACAGGTGCATACCCTATTGCGGGGAGCCGTGGGTAGCCGGATGGTGAGCGACGTGCCGCTGGGCGCTTTTTTGTCTGGCGGAATCGATTCCAGTGCCGTGGTGGCGCTCATGGCCGAACAGAGCGAGCAACCCGTCAACACGTTTACCGTCACCTTTGGCGAAGTAGCCTTTAACGAATCAGCCTACGCACAGGCGATAGCCAAACGGTTCAATACCCGCCACACTGAACTACCCTTGTCGGCAGACCGGCTATTGCACGAGCTACCCACCATTCTGGCCAGCATGGATCAGCCCAGCGGCGACGGCCCCAACACCTATATGGTGGCCGAAATGACCAAACAGGCCGGTATCACGGTGGCCCTCAGCGGCTTAGGGGGTGATGAGGTCTTTGCAGGCTATTCTACCTTCGGGCGGTACGCGCGATTGCGGCAACTGGCCTGGCTGTGGTATTTGCCCACGGGCATTCGCAAACAGCTTCTCAGCAGCTTGTCTCCGGGCCGTAATAAGGCCAAAATCAATGAGTTGGCGGCGCTTACGTCACTAAACCCAGCAGGGTTGTTTCCGCTGTTTCGCCAGTCGATGCCAGCATCGGGTGTGGCTGAGTTAGTGGGAAAGAGTGCGGCAACGACAACCCCGTTTGAAGCCCTGTTTCGGCAACGGCAAGCTAGTTTGGCCCTGCTCCCTCCGCAGAGTCAATTAACCATCAGTGAGTTAACGACCTACACGCAACCTTTGCTGCTGCGCGATGCCGACCAGATGAGTATGGCCCACGCACTGGAATTACGTGTGCCACTGCTCGATTATACGCTGATCGAGTTTATGCTGCGGGTACCGGATCGCTACAAAAACACGGCTGCTCCCAAGCAACTACTGGTCGATTCACTGGTACCGTTATTGCCCCAAACACTGCTGCAACGACCCAAAATGGGGTTCAGCTTTCCCTGGGAACAATGGATGCGCCACGAACTACGCACCTTTTGCAGTGACCGGCTACACAACCTGGGGCAGCGCGGCCTAATTGACTCTTCCATTTTGAGTCAGTCTCATAGCCAATTTCTACAGGGCCACCCCGACGTGACCTGGAATCATATCTGGCTACTGGTGGTGCTGGAAGATTGGCTCGATGCAAACGATTTTTAAACTCCGTAACCAGACCGATGCAAACTATCTTACACCGTACGTTTAAGCAAGTTAAACGCCTGCTTCCTGCCCCAATCGCCAATGCGATGCGCAATTCTGTAACTGCTATGCTGACGCCCTTCATGTTCAGCTACCACAGTGGCCATTTCAAATCCAGTTTTCGGATGAAAGCGGTCGATAAAGCAGGCAATCCGTTGCCCTGGTACACTTACCCTTGCATCGACTTCTTGTTACGTCGAAACTTCAAGCAAAAACGGGTGATGGAGTTTGGCGGGGGACAATCTTCCGTATGGTGGGGACAGCAGGCTCAGTCGGTGCTCACCTTCGAGGGGAATAAAGAATGGTACGAGAAAATAAAGTCAGATATGCCTGTCAACGTGAGCCTGCATCACGTTAGCGATGCCGATGCTCCCACCTGTCTGGCAGCCATAAATGCAGTTTTGGCCACGCAAACCAATACGCAGTTTGACGTAATCATTATAGACGGCCTGTGGCGTTATGAACTTATTTCGTTGGCGGTGAGCCACTTAGCCCCCGAAGGAGTCATTATTTGTGATAACTCAGAAGGCTATGAGTTCCGGGAGGGGTTCGACAGTACCAATTTGCAACGCGTTGATTTCTACGGCTTTGCCTCGGGATGTATCATGAGGACTTGCACGTCACTATTCTTCCCCAGTCAGTCGTTCATCTTTGCTAACAGCAATCCACTAGCCACGAACGGCTACAACTAGTCAGGCGAAAATGCCTGGTCTATCCATGCCGCTACCTATCACCGTTTTGATCTTAACGCTCAACGAACAGCCCAACCTGCCCCACTGCCTGCAAAGCGTGATTGGGTGGGCCACAGATGTGTTTGTACTCGACTCAGGATCAACCGACCAGACGGTAGCTTTAGCCAAAGCAGGTGGGGCATCCGTCTATCACCGGGCATTCGACAACTACGCAGCCCAGCGTAATTATGCCATCCACGGCCTGCCTATTCAAACCGAATGGGTGCTTTTTCTGGATGCTGACGAGTACGCCACTGACGCATTAAAAAGGGCAATTGAAGCCGTTCTGGCCATGCCTGAGTCGGCAAATGGCTATTTTATTCCGTTCAAATTCATCTTTATGAACCGCTGGATTCGGCATGGGGGCTACTACCCTACCTATATCCTACGGTTATTCCGGCGCGAAACAGTGCAACATATTGACCGGGCAATGGATGAACAGATTACGGTGGAGGGCGCTACTGGGCAGATTCATGAGCCGTTTATTCACCATGATCGTAAACCTGTTCGCTTCTGGTACGAAAAACACGCCCGTTATACCCAGTTTCAGGTGGCCGATCTGCTAAAATCGGAAGGAAAAAAAACCCTGCGCTGGACCGATGTACATACTCAACGTGATCGCAAACGGTGGGTGAAAGAGCATGTATGGGGTCGTATTCCGGTGTTGCTCCGTCCGTTTATCTACTTCGGCTACCGGTATTTTTTTCTGCTGGGTTTTTTAGATGGGCGGGCAGGGTTCATATACCATTTCAGTCATGCATTTTTGTATCAGTTTATGATCTCCGCTGTCTACCTCGACGAACGCGATCAGCTCACCAACTGTAGATGAACGCCGTTGATTTTCATTCCGAGATAGCTCAGGCTTTCGGTGACCGCTACCGACAGTCGGCTGATTTTAAGGAGCGCTACGCCGTCTGGACACGCTTGCTCAACCAGTATGCGCGACCTGGTCAGCATGTGCTCGACGCTGGTTGTGGAACAGGTATTTTCAGCCTCTATCTGGCCAATCGAGGTTGTCAGGTAACGGCTATCGACGGGTCGGCAGAAATGATTCGCATCTGTAAAAAACAGCCTGCTCCGGTTGTTCCCGTTCACTTTTCAGAAGTACTTCTACCCATACCAGCTACAACAGCAAACGGACCATTCGACGTAATACTGTCGTCGAGTGTACTGGAATACGTACCTGATCTAGACGCTACCCTACTGTCTTTTGCCGAACGCCTTCCGGCTGGTGGCTACCTGCTTTTTTCGCTGCCAAACCAGCAGTCAGTCTATCGGCAACTGGAACGTTGGGGCTACTGGCTCACCAGCCGACCAGCCTATTTAAGCCACGTACTCCATTACAGCACACCCAAATCAGTAGCTAACCAACTCATAAACAAGCAATTCACTTTAATTCATCACCAGACATACGGTGGCACCAATACCTATGCCCGGCTGCTGCGCGCCTGCCTGCCCGCCGCCTATGCTGATACACT
>JBBQUC010000081.1:0-11729 GCA_038212815.1 Cytophagales bacterium | reverse complement strand
GAGCGGATTTTTGGCCACTGGCATGTAATTCTGAATGCCGAGAACCTCTTTAATATTCAGCAGATCAACTACGGGCAGGTCGTATCAGGCGATGTGCGCAACCCCAGCATTGCCCCGCTATGGGGCCCGCAGGAGGGCCGTATTGTGAACCTCGCGCTCAAGTATCAGTTGAAGCACTAAATCTAGTTATTGAATAGGCTAATGCCCTGCTGTTTATTCACAGCGGGGCATTGTTTTTTTAGTGAAAAAAACTCAAAGCTAAATCCAAATTGCGGTTCAGAACGTATATGTCTCGATTTTGCTGATAATCAGTGCGTTTGTAGAAAGTACTAGCTAGTCCATTGGATAGAAAAATAAACCTTTTCAGTCCTATGCTGGTTAAAAATCTACTTCACTCGCCTGATTGAAGTTCAGTCATTACTCAATGCATTTTTCACGTTTAATCAACTCCCGTTTATGCACACGTTTCCTCCTATTCTGGGTCGGCTCAGGACTATGTTCCTTAGTTGCGCCCTGCTCTTACTGGCAATGGGCAGTTTTGCCTCCAGCCACCGCGAAGCCCCGCTGATCTCTAACGATCCGCTGGCCGACAATACGGATGTCTATGCGTTTAAAAGCCCCGACGACCCAAACACCATTACCATCATTGCCAACTACATTCCGTTCGAGTCGCCCGAAGGCGGCCCAAATTACTACAACTTTGGCGAGCGGATACAGTACGAGATTCACGTGAAGAACCGGGCGAATACCCCCGGCGATGACATTACGTATCGGTTTACGTTTACGCGGGGGAACGAAGACCCCAGCACGTTTTTCAATATCCGACTGGGCAAGCAAAACCTGAAAACTACCTATATCTGCGAGAAAAGCATGGGGGGGGGGCCGTTCACAACCATTGTTAGTAACGGCATTGTACCTGCTTACAACATTGGGCCACGGTCTATCGACACGCCCGGTCTCGGCTTGGGTAAGTCGTACGACATGCTGATTCAGGAGGCTATTGCTACCACCTCGGCGGGCGAGAAAGTCTTCTGCGGCCCTGCCGACGATCCATTCTTTGTCGATCTGGCGGGTGCCTTTGATGTGGGCAACTTCCGGCCCGATGGCAATGCCGTGAACAAGCCTAAAGATGGCCTGGCGCGGTACAACTGTCACACCATTGCCCTGAAAATCCCGATCAATCTGCTCCAGAAAGACGGCAAGAACATAGGCATGGCCGCCACTATTCTGGATCCTGATTTTGTGATCGGGGTTTGGGCTTCGGCCAGTCGGCAGAAAATCAAAACTATCTACAACGGGGGCGATATTGGCTACGATGGGGAGTACGTGCAGGTGTCGCGGCTGGGGATGCCCCTGACCAACGAGGCCGTCATTCCCATTGGCATGAAAGACCGCTGGAACTCGGTAACGCCTTATGGCGGCAACGATTTGCAGTTTGCTTCGTACTTTACCAACCCCGAACTGGCCCTCTACATGGACGACTCGAAGTTCGGTGCTGCTGTCCCTTCGTTAAACGCGCTTAGAATCCAATCAAAATCGCTGGGTGCGTTCGATTTCCGCAATGGCCGCCCCGGTTTATTTGGCCTGAAAGGCAAATCTGCTTTAGATGGTACGGCTCTGGCCGAAAACGCATTTGGGGCCGTGCTGCTACCGAATGCCACTAGCCCGCGTGCGGTGGACTTGCTGCCTATTTTTTACACGGGTGTGCCTAACCTGCGGCCGTATCAACTGGCAACAGGCAAAAACGGTGATCCATTGGCAGCGGGCAAGCCGTTCATCCACAACTTTCTGCCCACCCTGGGCGACATGCTGCGGCTGAACATGGCCGTACCCGCCACGCCCCGCAACGATGCCAACTTCAGTTCGCTGGGTCTGGTGCAGGCGGCAGTACTGGGCCTGACTAACGCTACGTATGCCAACCCCAACCTGCAATTCATTCCTAACATGGATGGCTTCCCCAACGGTCGGCGGTTAGAGGATGACGTAACAACGATTGAACTACAGGCCGTGGGTGGCGTAGTACTGGCCGCTATTGGCCTGTGGTACGACGACTATACTCCCGGCACCAGCCCCAGCCCGGTTACGACCAACCTGGTGAACGTACTGAGTTTTAGCGCAGGGGTTACCAAAAATGACACCACTCTGAAAGCCGTTTTCCCCTACGTACAGAAACCCTGGCGTGGTTACGACTACAGCAAAGTGTCTAAATTTTAATCACGTCAACCTTCCAAGCAACGATCATGAAAAAGTTAATATATATTTTGCTGATGGCGGTACTGACGTATGTACCCTACAGTCAGGTTCTGGCCTCCAGTCACCGCGAAGCTCCGCTGATTTCCAGCGATCCGCTGGCCGATAATACGGACGTATATGCGTTCAAAAGCCCAACCGATCCGGAGAAAATCATCCTGATTGCCAACTACATTCCGTTTGAAGACCCTGCTGGTGGCCCGAACTGGTACACCTTTGGCGAGCGGATTCGGTACGAGATTCACGTGAAGAATAACGCCACTACCGCTGGCGACGATATTACGTATCGGTTCACGTTTACAGTGACGAATGAAGACCCAACCACGTTTTTCAACATCCGGTTAGGCAAGCAAAACCAGAAGGCTACTTATACCTGTGAGCGCAGCACCGATGGTGGCCGTAGCTTTGTGGTGATTAAAACCGGGGGTATGGTGCCACCCGCCAACATTGGGCCACGCTCCATTGAGAATGGCACGGTTGGTTTGGGCCAGCCTAGTTATAACGCTCTGGCTACCAAAGCCATCACTACAGCCTCTACGGGTGAGCGGCTCTTCTGCGGGCCGGTCGATGATCCCTTCTTTGTTGACCTGGGTGGTGCCTTTGATGTGGGTGGATTCCGGCAGCCGGGCCGCGATGCGGTGGCGAAATTTAACTGCCATACCATTGCCATTGAAGTGCCCGTTTCTACCTTGCAAAAAGGTGGCAAAACTGTAGCGCAGGCGGCCAATATTCTCGACCCTGATTTTGTAATTGGCGTGTGGGCCTCGGCGAGCCGCCAGAAAATCAAGACCATCTACAACGGGGGCGATATTGGCTACGATGGGGAGTACGTGCAGGTGTCGCGGCTGGGGATGCCCCTGACCAACGAGGCCGTCATTCCTATTGGCATGAAAGACCGCTGGAACTCGGTAACGCCCTACGGCGGTAACGATTTGCAGTTTGCTTCGTACTTTACTAACCCCGAACTGGCCCTCTACATGGACGACTCGAAGTTTGGTACGGCTGTGCCGGGTTTAGCTGCTCTGCGTATCCAGACGAAATCGCTGGGTGCGTTCGATTTCCGCAACGGGAAGCCCGGCCTATATGGGTTGAAAGACAACGTTGCTCTGGATGGTACGGCTCTGGCTAAAAACGCCTTCGGCCCCATTTTACTGCCTAACGACAGTAGCCCGCGTGCGGTGGACTTACTGCCTATTTTTTACACGGGTGTACCCAACCTGAAGCCGTATCAACTGGCAACGGGTAAAAATGGCAACCCTCTGGCCGAAGGCAAGCCGTTCATTCACAACTTTCTGCCCACCCTGGGCGACATGCTGCGGCTGAATATGGCCGTACCTGCCACGCCCCGCAACGATGCTAACTTTAGCTCGCTGGGTTTGGTGAAAGCGGCTGTGCTGGGCTTAACCGATGCAACCTATGCCAATCCCCGCATGCAGTTTATCCCCAACATGGATGGCTTCCCCAACGGTCGGCGGTTAGAGGATGACGTAACCACTATCGAGTTACAGGCGGTGGGCGGTGTAGTACTGGCCGCTATTGGTCTCTGGTACGACGATTACGCCCCTGCAACCAGCCCAAGCCCGGTGACACCGCAGTTGCTGAAAGTGCTGACCTTTAACGCCGGGGTGACCCAAAACGATACTACGCTGAAAGCGGCCTTCCCGTTTGTGCAGGATCCGTGGCGTGGTTTTCTGGGGAATCAGTATGTTGGCCCAAAATCGGTCACGTCGCCAGCTGCATCGGCTCGTTTGGCTGCCGAACCCATAAAGCACCTATCGGTACGGGTGCTGGGTAACCCTACTACCGAAGCCGACGTTGCCGTTGAAATTGCGGGTGTACCCAATCAGGCATTACGGCTAAGCATCACCAACAGCGAAGGCCAGGTGATTGGTCAGCAGACCGTTGCGGAGTCGGACAAAGTAGAACGCCGTACCATTCGACTGGGGCAGCAGCCAGGGATTTATTTCCTGCAAGTGTCTACCCCCAGCGAGCGGCAGACGGTTAAAATTGTTAGACAGTAATTTAACCTCACGGCGACAGCCGACCGTTTCAACCCCTCTCCTTCAACAGGAGAGGGGCTAAAAAAAAGCCGATCCTTCGCCCCTCTCTTATGGAGAGGGGTTGGGGGTGAGGCAACTAACTCTCTTATGAAACCTATTCTCTACTGCCTACCCTTTCTGCTGCTTACCCTAACTCAGAGCAGTTGCAACAAATCGACAAAACCGGCTGCTGTAGCCAGCACGACTTCGCCAATGGACATTCCACCGCTGTTTGAACGGCGGGGCCAACTGGCCAGTGCTGCTGAATGGCAACGTACCAAACTCAAAGTGGACGAGTTGAAAGGCAAAATCCGCAAAGAACCGAGCGATATAAAGTCGAGGTTGCAGATTGCGGTCATTTACCTGGCCGAAGCCCGGATTACGGGCGAACACCCCTACTATTACCCCGCTATTCTCCAGATTCTGGATGGAGTTTTGGCCATGGATCCGAAGAACTTTGAAGCTACTACCTTCAAATCGTCGGTTAAAATGTCGCAGCACCAGTTTGCCGAAGCAAGGGCACTGGCCGAAAAAGCCAGAGTGATTAACCCTAACAACGCCTATGTGTATGGTGTGTTGGTAGATGCCAACGTTGAACTCGGCAACTACGAAGAAGCTGTGGTCATGTCCGACAAAATGCAGGGGCTAAAGCCTTCGCTGGAGTCTTACTCGCGGGCTTCGTACCTCCGCGAGATTTATGGCAACTACCCCAGTTCTATTGCCGCCATGAAATTGGCGGTTGGGGCCGGCCTGCCTGGCTCAGAGCCTTATTGCTGGAGCAAAAATACCCTCGGCCACCTACTCGAAACTACGGGTAAACTCGATGAAGCTGACCGGCAGTACGCCGAGGTTCTGGCCCTGCGCCCCAGCTATGCCTTTGCTATGCGCGGTCAGGCCCGCATTTTGAAAGCCCATAAGGAGTATGACAAAGCCCTTGCCGTGCTCGATAAAGCGGCTAAGATTATGCCCGAATTTTCGTTTCACGAAGAGATGGCCCAGATTTATGCCTTGCAGGGGGATAAAGACAAAGCTGCTAAAAAATACGTTGAAGTGGCTGCCATGCTCGATCAGGATGCCAAGTCAGGCCATGCTGTCGATCTGGAACTCTGCAAACTATACACCCAGACTGGCCAGCTTGATTCGGCACTGGTGTATGGGATGAAAGAGTATCAGCGTCGGCCTAAAAACATCGATGTAAACAATGCGCTGGCCTGGGTGTATTTCAACCAGAAAAATCTGGCTAAAGCCGAGCAACACAGTCAGGTAGCCCTGCGTACGGGTTGCAAAGACCCCGAACTGCTGCAACGCGCTGGAACCATCGAGAAAGCCCTGGGGAATGCAGCGCAAAGCAATAAACTGCTGGCCGAAGCCCGCAAAACCAATCCGAATTTCGTCCTTTAAGAAATCATGCTCACCCGCTCCTGGATCGCTCTATTGCTCCTGACCAACTACCTCCTGGTGGTTGGCATGGGCTGTATTAGTCGTCCCGAAGATCAGCGCGAACTGCTTTTGGTGCAGACCAGCCTGGAGGGTCAATCGTATCAGGAGTGCCGGTATTTGCGGATGGATGGTCTGGAGGCTTTTATGAATGAAGCCCTAGCGACGCACTACCAAAACTACCCCAATGATGCCACACCACACCACTTGATTTCAGTAGTCAACGGCATTGATGCCCACTGCCCGCCCACCCTGGTCTGGCACCTCTTTATCCCCATCTTCCCCGCCGAAAGGGCAATGGGTCATTATCAACCGATGCGGCTCACAGGCGTATGCCGTTCCATCGACGCTCCCCCCTGGTTAGGATAAGACTGGTTTAGTGCCAGTCCCAGTTTGTATAGGTATACCCCTACGGACTGGATCAATTGGGCTGGTAACAGCCCCCAAAATTGATTAAACGTATAGTCATTAAAGGCCCGGTGGTCTCTGCCGGGCTTTTTTATCACCCCGACGGGTGTTAGTTGGTCTATTTTAACCAGTTCATCTTTTTTCAGTACCTGGCATCACGCCCATGAAAAACTATATTTCTACCGTTCTCATCGTCTTTAGTAGTTTTCCTGTCTTTGCACATCTTGGTGGCATCAGCGGCACCGTATATGACCCGCGCAACCTACCGCTGAACGGGGTAACGGTACAACTTACCGGCATGGGTAAAGCTACTGTTACCAACGAATTTGGCCAGTATCACTTTAACGACCTAATAGCTGCCCCGTATAAAATCGACCTCTCGCACGTTGGCTTTACCGGACAAACGGTGGCCGTAACGGTGCAGGACGATCAGATCACCACCGTTAAAACAACCCTGGCTGTATCGTCTGTCGAGCTGAGTGAGGTAGTGGTATCATCGCAGCGGGCGCACGACCAGCAATTGATTAGTAGTCTTGATATTAAACTCCGGCCCATTACCAACTCGCAGGAGATTTTGCGGATGGTGCCGGGACTATTCATTGGCCAACATGCCGGGGGTGGTAAAGCCGAGCAGATTTTTCTGCGTGGCTTCGACCTCGACCACGGCACCGATATTCGGCTTACAGTAGATGGGATGCCGGTCAACATGGTGTCGCACGCACATGGGCAGGGCTATGCCGATCTGCACTTCGTCATTCCTGAATTAGTTGAGGGTGTTGATTTCAAAAAAGGGCCATACAACGCCGAAAAAGGGAACTTAGCCACCGCCGGATGGGTGGACTTTCGTACTCGTACGGCACTGGACCGCTCGTTTATAAAACTCGAAGCAGGGCAGTACGATACCTACCGGGTTGTGGGCGGGCTGGACTTACTGGGGCAGAAAGGGCGAGACAAAAATCAGTCAGCGTATCTGGCATCGGAGTATTCGTACTCAAATTCGTACTTCGACAATCCACAAAACTTCAAGCGGCTAAACGTGCTGGGTAAATATCATGGGCATATTGCGCCCAATACAAACCTGACATTAACGGGTTCGACGTTTTACAGCAAATGGAATGCCTCTGGTCAGATTGCCGACCGGGCCGTTGAATCGGGGTTGATCGGCTTTTTTGGCTCGCTCGACCCAAACGAAGGGGGTGAAACGAGCCGAACCAACGTTAACGCACAATTGGTTACGGTTACGCCCCGTAACCATGTGATTAAAAACCAGTTGTTTTACAGCAACTATAATTTCGAGCTGTATTCTAACTTCACGTTTTTCAAAGAAGATACCATTAATGGCGACCAGATTCGGCAGAAAGAACACCGGAACCTGTTTGGCTATACTGGTAGTTATTCCACCCAAACCACCGTGGGCCGCAGTAACTGGACAACCACGGTTGGGGTGCAGTATCGCCAGGATTTGACTAAGGATACCGAACTGTCGCACACGAAGAACCGCAGCGAGACGCTGGAACGGAAGAATTTTGGCGACATTAACGAACTCAATGCGGGGGCCTACGCCGATGAATTGGTGCAGGTATCCGACCGCTTCACAGTTAATGCGGGCATTCGGGTTGATTATTTTCGGAGTCAATACACCAACCGCCTTCTGGCCACGCCCCAGACCAACCAGGCCACGCAAACCACTGTATCGCCCAAACTGAATTTCTACTACACCCTTAACCCCCGGTTACAACTGTACCTCAACACTGGTAAGGGGTTTCACTCGAACGATGCGCGGGTGGTGGTTCCTAAAAATGGGAAGGAGATATTGCCCGCTGCCTACGGTTCTGATTTGGGTTTCATTATCAAACCAGTGCCGAGGTTGCTCATCAACGCAGCCGCCTGGTATATGTGGCTGGCGCAGGAGTTTGTTTTTGTGGGCGACGAAAATGTGCTGGAACTGAGCGGACGCTCGCAACGGGCAGGCGTTGATGTGTCGGTGCGGTATCAGATTACCAACCGGGAAGCCGGTGCCAACCTCTACGCCGATATTGACCTGAACACGGCTAACCCGCGTTCCGTAGGTGTTGAAGCGGGTCAGAATTATTTACCGCTGGCTCCGCGATTTACATCAGTCGGTGGCTTGTCGCTAAAAACACAATCGGGGTTTAGCGGCTCGTTGCGGTATCGGTACATGGCTGACCGCCCGGCTAATGAAGATAACTCTATTGTGGCCAAAGGGTATTTTGTGAATGACTTACAGGCCAACTACACGAAGCGTGCCTATACGGTTGGCCTATTGGTACAGAACCTATTTAATGTTCGCTGGAAAGAAACGCAGTTTGCCACTGAAAGCCGGTTACGGGGTGAGGCCGCGCCGGTAACAGAGATTTGTTTTACGCCCGGCACTCCGTTTTTTGGGCGGTTGAGCCTGATGCTGTTTTTTTGAGGATAGCGAGTGCCGTTAGTCATCTTTAAGACTAGAGTCCCAAATAGCAAAAGCTACTTCGATTAGTACCTCGATAAGACCGGAGAGTATTTCCATCGTTTTTTAGATTGATGGCAATATAACCAAAAGATCGACAGTGTATTACCCTGTTTAGCTACATACGCACAACTAGAGAATTCGATAACAACACACTCTGTTTTGGATATATAAGCTTCTGTGCGTAGGTTGGTGGCAAAACTGCTCTCTACCGCATGGAATCTATCGTTGCTATCCCTATCAGTTGGCCCTGGTGGCGTAAACTGCTGTTTCGGTTCTGCTGCATTTATTTGCTGCTCTACATGGCCCCATTGCAATGGGTGGGTAACCTACCCCTGCTGGGCTATGTGAGCGAGTATTACGCCAAAGCCGAGAATGGGCTGGTTACCCTCACCAATACCCACTTGATTCATGTAAAAGACGTGCTGATACCGCTCAACGGCAGTGGCGATACCTCCTACGGTTACGCGCAACTGGTGTTCTTTGCCGGGGCCGCCCTGCTGGGTATGCTGGTCTGGACATGGCTCGATACCAAACGCCGAAACTACGAGCGGGGGTATTACTGGCTGCTGGTACTGGTGCGGTATTACGTGGCCATGAATGCCCTGAGCTACGGCATCATCAAGCTGTTTGGGCAACAGATGATCTTTCCGAGTCTGAGTCAGTTGGCTACACCCCTCGGCGATTTTCTGCCCATGCGCTTTTCCTGGCTATTTATTGGCTACTCCACGCCCTATCAGTTTTTTTCGGGGGCGGCTGAGGTAGTGGCTGGCTTGTTCCTGCTGTTTCGGCGTACCAGCACGCTGGGGGCATTGGTAGCGGCCGGGGTATTCATGAACGTAATGATGATGAATCTCTGCTACGATATTCCCGTCAAGCTGTTCTCCATACACCTTTTTGCACTCAGTAATTTTTTGCTCGCTGCCGATGCCCGGCGACTCCTCAACTTCTTTGTGTTCAACCGGCCCACGCAACCCAGCCTGCCCCTGACGTTACCGAAACGCTGGATGCGAATAAGCCAGCAGGTGTTGAAACTAGCGTTTGTCGTCGTATATGGGCTGATGCCACTCTACCAGGCGTATCAATTCAGGCGGGAGCCAACCCTGCCTATACCCAGCAACAAACGGCTCACCACGGGGGTGTTTAGTGTGGAGGAGTTTAGCAGTGCTATGCCCGATAGCCTGCGCTGGAAAGATGTCATTTTTGAGAAAGGCCCCACGGGTAGCATCCAAACCGCCGACACTTCCCTGCGCCAACGGTATCACCGCGCCTATTTCGGGTACGAGCTGGACACGGCCAAACACCAGATCAAGTTCAAGAAATTCCCGTCTGATAGCACCTTCCTCTTCACGCTGCGCTACACCCAGCCCGATACCAACCACATTCAGCTACAGGGCCGCATCCGTGCCGATTCCGTTCAGATTGCCCTCAAACGCCAGCCCCGCCACTTCCAGCTTGCCGAGCGGCAGTTTCACTGGTTGTCGGAGGCTAACCGATGATGGGGCGAGTTGGGCTATCAGACAGTGGGTACGGTCCAGGGGCTGCGGTAGTGGGCTTTAACCAGCGTATTGGCAGTTGGGTCGTTCATCACCCGGCTATTGGCATCGTCCCAAACCAGGCTCTGCCCCAGGCGATGGGCCATGTTGCCCAACTGCGCATTTACGGCTACGTTACGCCCCACACTAGCTGGGCAATTTGGCTGCTGACGACTCCGAACACAGTCGATAAAGTTGAGGGTATGCCGGTCAAGGTCTTTCCCGTCCCCGTATTGCGGAGGGATGGCAGGCATCAGGTATTTACCCCCTTCGACTTCGGGGAGTACCTCCCATTTGCCGCGATCAATGACCACAGTGCCCAGGTTGCCAATAAAGGCCACGCCATGATCGCGGTCGTAGGGGCCGCGCCCCGTACCGAGCGATTGCTCCCACAGTAACGGGAAGGTGCCAAAATCGAAGAGTACCTGCATGGTATCAGGGGTTTCGCCCGCGTGGTCGGGAAAGCCAAACCGCCCGCCAACCGATGCCACTGATTTAGGCGTAGTAGCTCCCATACCCCATAGTCCAACGTCGATCATGTGCGCCCCCCAATCGGTCATTAGCCCCCCGGCATAGTCCCAGAAATAACGAAAACTCCCGTGAAAACGGTTGCGGTTAAACGGTCGTTTGGGAGCCGGACCAAGCCACATGTCATAATCGACACCCGTTGGTACCGGCTCATCGGGCAGCACCGGGAATGTTTTGCCATAACTCATAAACGCCCAGGTTTTTACCGACCGCACCTTGCCAATCTGACCGGAGTGGACAAAGTCGAGGGCATTTTTCCAGTGTATGCCACTGCGTTGCCACTGCCCGACCTGCACAATTCGGGCGTGTTTTTGGGCAGCCGACACCATCAGGTTACACTCCTCGATGCTGTTGGCCAGTGGCTTTTCTACATAGACATCTTTGCCGGCCTGGCAGGCATATACCGTTGGCAGGCAATGCCAATGGTCGGGGGTGCCCACTATAACGGCATCGATGGCCTTGTTTTCCAGTAAATTGCGAAAATCACTGTATAGCGTCGCCTTCGGAGCCGAGGGGGCAGCCAGTTTTTCCAGATCAGCAGCGCGTCGGTTCAATACGTTCTGATCAACGTCGCACAGCGCCAGGCAGCGCACACCCGGATGCTTCAGCATGGAGGTTAGGTCGGCCCACCCCATGCTGTTGCAGCCAATTAACCCAACCGATACCGTGTCGGCGGCAGATAACCGACGGGGAGGGGTCAGTAGCTGCTGGGGGAGTAGAGTAGTTAACCCGGCACTGGCAGCCAGTTGGGTTGTGTTTTGCAGAAATTGTCGGCGCGACGTGGGCATTAGCACAGGGCAGCAAGGGAATATAGCGACTTGCTATCTGTTAAAGGCAGGCAGGGCTTATTTCTTTACTGCTCTGAGCCTCCCTTGCCATCGAAACCCTCCATGTAGCGATACTAATAAATTAACGTAGATATAATACACCTTTGTAATCAGGGCAATAGCGAAAAGCGGTACATTTGAGCACTTCTCAACTCTCTTGTCAATGGCTTCCTTTATATCCCGTACTTGTCCGTATTGCCGTCGTTATGGTACCTTTTACCGAACCGAGCGGCCT
>JBBQUC010000080.1:0-11870 GCA_038212815.1 Cytophagales bacterium | reverse complement strand
AACACCCGACCAGGACAAGACCGACCTCGAAAAGGGCATCGAGTTTCTGATCGAGCGGGGGTTTCCAGCGGTAAACATTGTGTGGGCTACAGGCCGCCGGGCCGACCATTCTCTGACCAACATGACCAATCTGGTGCGGTATAAAAACCAGATCAAACTGGTCATGCACGACGATTACTCTAAAATATTCCCGCTGGTAGGCACTTTCGAGAAGTGGTATGCTGCTTACACACCCATCTCGCTCATCCCGGTAGGCACGGTAGCGGGCATTGTTACGGAGGGACTGGTCTATAATCTGCACCACGAAACCCTAACCCTGGGCTACCGATCCGGTAACAGCAACGAGGCTGCCCACGACGGGTTTGTGCGTATATCGGCCCAACAGGGCGATTTGCTGATTATGGAATGCTGGGACTAATCCGTTTAATAACTACTTTTTCTGGCTGAGAAAACTTGGGTACATTTACTTATCTATATTCCATTATGATCTATGCCAGTCCAGATATTGCTTGCCGATGATCACAAAATCTTTGCCGATAGCCTGAGCCTGCTCCTGTCGGGTTTTAAGGGAGTGGAGGTTGTTGGGCAGGTCAACAACGGAAAACAGGTGCTGTCGTTTCTGGAGAATTTTCCCGTTGACGTGGTGCTGTCCGATTTACATATGCCTAATATGAATGGGGTAGAGATGATTTTACACATTCGGCAGCAGTTTCCAACGGTGAAAGTCCTGATGCTCACCATGGCCGAAGATAGTTTGCATATTCGTGAAGCATTGCAGGCTGGTGCAGATGGCTATATATTGAAAAGTACGGGTAAAGAGGAGTTAGAAAAAGCACTGTCAACCATAATGGCGGGGAAACAGTATATCAGCGACCGGGTGCTGGAAGAACTTTACCGACAAACCGAACCTGCCGACAAAGCCGCCGACTTATTGACAGCTTTAACCAATCGTGAAATAGACGTAATTAAACTGATTGCCGAAGAACACAACAGCAATCAAATTGCCGAGAAGCTGTTTATCAGCCTAAATACGGTAGAAACACACCGGAAGAACCTATTTAAAAAACTCAACGTCAAAAATTCATTGGGCGTAATCAAATTTGCGTTGAAGCACGGACTGGCTGTGTAAGCGGAATAATAAACTGGAATAATGTTCCTTCGCCGGGGTGGGAGCGAATTTTGAACACACCACCCATCTGCTCCGTTCGCTCCTGAATGTTCCGCATACCCATACCGTCGGAGGTGTTATTGGGAATAAATCCTTTGCCATTCTCGGTCACTAATACCTGCAACTGAGTGGCTTTGGGAATAAACTCGAAGGTGGCTTCGGTTGCTCCAGAATGCTTGATGATGTTGCTAATCAATTCCAGACAGATGGAATACAGATTGAACTCAGTGTCTTTGCCAAGCGGGGGCAACTGGTTGGTGATGAGGGTGAAACGGATGATCTGACTGTTGTTAAACTTGGCAATCATGCGCTGGAGGGCTTCGGTAATGCCAAACTTTTCGAGTTCTTCAGGCTGGAGATTGTGAGAAAGTAGGCGGACTTCGTTGTAAGCCTGTCGGGTCATGGCGAGTACGTTCTCATAGACTTCCCGTTCGTGTTTAGAAAGTCGCGCGGAGTCGATAGCTTCGATAGTGAGTCGGATGGCCGACATCATACTGCCCAGATTGTCGTGCAAATCCTGCGCGATTCGTTTGCGTTCGGCTCCTTGTGCATCGGCCCGCACAGTCAGCACTTTTTTGTTGAGCTGCGATATGAGTTGTTCTCCTTTTACTCGTTCGCGCTGATCACGCTGGAAGGTATAAGCAAGCCCAATTCCCAAGATGCTGATTTCGAAAATGGGTACATAATCGATCAATTCCTTCGTCGCCCAAACCCAGGGTATAGTATCCAGCGCATTGAGTGCAGTCAATGCGGCCAGTATCCAGAAAGGGCTAATCGCTATGGCGTACAGATACGCTTCAGGAGTCCGTTTATAGAGACTGAATACCAGTAGGGCTGCGGCAAAGCCAACATAAGCTAGACTACAGACAATGACCAGTTGATAAAGCAGATTAGTTAGTGGAAATCCGGCGATTAACCAGCTTCCAATCCCCACCGATAGCAGACTGTTCCCCCAACTTATATATGTCCAGAAATTTCGCTGGAGCGGCCTGATTTTCAGAAAGGAAAGCGAAAACAGATTATGGCTGAAATTGCTCAGAACGGCACCAATAGCCCATGCAGTTGGCCCGGCCAGTAATGTGCTGTAAGCGAGTAAGTATTGATTGAGGTAATGTCGTTCGGCGAATAAAAGCAAAGAAATTCCGACAATATGGCCCGCATAGAAGCAATAAACCCATTGCCCCGACAACACAAATAAGGTCAGACCCAGTAGGAAAGCAAGTAGCATAACGCCCGCTGTGAGGCCAAGCCTAAAATGTTCGTGTTCAATATACGATTTATAGTACGGTTGCTGATACAATCTGATGGGTAAGGAGAGAATACCATTCCGTTTGACTAACCGGAGTAGCACCGTTTGGGTAGCCTGCGGGGATAGCACCATTCGGTATGTAAATGCCCGATACGGCAGGTCACGCCGGAAAACGGGTGTTTGCCACGAATAGACTGGAATCTGCCGGATTAAATTCTCCTGGATAAATGGGTAAAAAGCAATCGTATCTAATTTAGATGAATAAATCTCCACCACTAAGTCCTGCGACGAAATTCCCTCATTTTTAGCAACAAACACTACCCAGTGGCTGGCATCCTTATCGCCTACACTCGGTATCTCAGTAGTGAGCGTATCGCCTTTTCCGGCAGAGCGCAGTTGCAAAATCTGTTGCGCCTGAAGCTGATGTGAGGTATCGGCCCAGTGCCAAAGATGGCCCTTGAGCGAATATTCGATATGCTCCTCGTTGAGGGAAACCGGCGGTTGCGCAAATCCACCTACCTGTAAACTGCACAGGAAGAGGCAGCCGAGCGACAACGTTCTCACAGACATAGCCTTACTGGATAATTCAACAGGGCGAATGTATGGTTTGTCGGGGTTCATTCAGCACGAAACGGGGTATTAATACGCGATTCTGCCTAAAAATCACGGTTTACCGTGAGAGAAAATCCCGGCAAACCGTGATTGCCTGTCGTGTGCGAGGGTATGACCTTTGTCAGAGTCAATAAATCACTTGCTTTATTTATGAAAACCTTTATTTCCATACTGGTGTGTTTTCTGGCGGGTGTGGTGTCCAGCTATGCTCAGATGGGCCTGTACGGTCAGCCTCATGCCTCGGCAGCTTTAGATGTCAAAGCTACCGACAAGGCATTTTATCCGCCCCGGCTCACCTCGGCTCAGCGCCGGGCTATTGTCAATCCGCAACCCGGCGCGTTTGTCTATGACCTTGATAAAGGTACGTTCTACCTCTTCGATGGGCAAAACTGGTCGCCCTTAGCGTTTACATCGGCCAATAACCTCGCCCCCATTGACCGTACTGCCAGCGACGGGGCAGCCAATGATCGTTTTGGGTATAGCGTAGCCATTTCGGGCGATTATGCCATCGTCGGCGCACCTTACAATGACGTTGGGGCTAACGCTGATCAAGGATTAGCCTATATTTTTGCGCGGAGCGGGAATACGTGGATAGAGCAGGCTATACTCACGGCCACCAACGGGGCAGCCAATGATAATTTTGGGTATAGCGTAGCCATATCGGGCGATTATGCCATCGTAGGTGTTTATCAGGATGATGTCAAGGCCGTTACGAATCAAGGTTCGGCTTACATATTTATGCGAACTGGCAGCAATTGGACAGTGCAGGCCAGCCTTTTAGCCAGCAACGGCTCTGCAAATGATTATTTCGGCAACAGTGTATCTATTTCAGGTGATTATGCTGTAGTTGGCGCATCTAACGATGCCCTTGGGGCTAATACTCATCAAGAGTCGGTGTATGTGTTTGTGCGTAGCAATAATACCTGGGCACAGCAAGCTATACTCACCGCCAGCGACGGGGGAGTCGGTTCCAGCTTTGGTCATAGAGTAGCTATTTCGGGCGATTATATCCTGATTGGCTCGCCTAACTCGACAATCAATGGTAAGAGGGCTCAAGGTGCGGCCTATGTGTTTGTGCGGGGTGGAGGCACCTGGACACAGCAGGCTAAATTCACTAACACTGACTATCAGGGAGCGACTGGAGACAATTTTGGGATTAGTGTAGCCATCTCAGGCGATTATGCCGTAGTTGGTGCTCATAGACATAGTACTATTGATGGCGGCCGTCAGGGTTCGGCGTATGTGTTTATGCGCAGCAACAGTATCTGGACGTTACAGACCAATCTTACAGCTGAGTACCCAAAACCATCTGCATATTTTGGGTTTAGTGTATCTATTTCTGGCAATTACATTATAGTAGGTGCTCATACAACTGGTGATGATTCTGATCAGGGTTCAGATTACATATTTGTACGAAATGGCGCAGCCTGGCCGCGTCTGCGAACGGTTGCTGATAACTCCCCGGCTGACACCAATAATGGAGCCAGCGTTGGGATATCCAACGGTAGTTTTATTATTAGTGGGCCAGGTTTTCAACAGCGTCAGGGCAAGGTGTCGTTTGGGGTAGTGGATAATTAGTTAAAAAGCGGGATTAGCGGTATGACAACCGACAAAGGCACAGTAGATAGAAAAATCATGGTAAACCGTGAGGGAATATCCCGGCAAACCGTGATTGCCCGCCGTGGGAGGGAGTATGACCTTTACCGTATTCATTCATAAGCCGATGCCACAAGAACTTACCACCCGACAACGTGATGTACTCCGCCTGATTTGTGCGGAGAATTCGACGGTTCAGATTGCCGCTATTCTACAACTATCGGTCAATACGGTCGAGACACACCGCAAAAATCTGTTTCGGAGATTGGCGGTAAAGAATGCGGCCGGCTTAGTGAAGTATGCCATTGAAAATCAGCTTCTGTAAAATCTAATCACTATTTAGCTTGTTATATCATGAACCCCTGTCAACCTATTGAACAAGAAATTGCTTTCCTTCAACAAGAAAGAGATGAGCTATCTCAGCAAATAGCCAACGCTACTGACCCAAGAGAAAAGGCCAACCTGCGTCAACGGTGGAAAATGACAGGTGCTATGATTGCCGCTAAAAGGCGGGATTTAACAATATGCGTCCGGCAGCAAAATCCTGATTTAATACCGACCGGTTTTGTATTTCATCGGGAGCGCGACGATACGTGGCCTGTGCCAAATCCAGGGGCAATTGACTTTACCTGCACCATCACCTTAGACATTTTTAACGCTGGCAGAAAACCCATGCGGGGTGCATTTAATGTCCTGATAAGTTCAAATCAGGATGTTTTTCAGCCATGGGATAATTTTGTCAGTATTAATTTACCTGAAAGTACGGTAATTCCGCCTGGGGTAACTGTATCTATTGTATGCCTCACCGGGTTCAGCTTCAGGATTGGCACCCCACACCGGTTTACGGCATTTATCGATCAATTTAATCAGGTTGATGAAACGAATGAGACAAACAATCTTTTAGAAATAGTAAAGCAGTTTGATGCACTCCCTCCTTTTGATAGCCCTATTTTAAATAATTAGCCGCAGGAGCCTATTACTCAATAAAACACTTTACTTAATCTGAAAATGAACACACTTAAATTAATTCTCTACTTACTATTACTTTTTTCGCTCGTTAGTACGTGTACAAAAACCGACGTTGCCACGCCTGCGCCGGTCGTAACAACTAAACCCTTTACTGGGTGCCGGATTAGTGAAGATAAAACCGATGTATCGAGACGGTACAGAACGGTATATAGTTATAATGACGATGGTACCATTGACGGCATGAACGTAACTAATTTAGACAATCTGCGGGAAACGAATAGCATAAAATTTTTCTACAAGGATGGGCTACTTACCAGCGTGTTAGACGATGGTGGCACGTTTGAGCAATATGACTATACAAACGGCGCGTTGAGCAAAATAACCATTACCAAAACCCCTGAAACGGCTTATGTAGGGTATCAGATTCTTGTCGAAACAGATGCTACCAAGCGTATCACGGCCATGACCGATTCAAAAGGATTCCGAAGCGAACTTACCCGCGATGCAAACGGCAATGTAATTAGCCTGATAAAGACCAGAACAGCGGATAAGGAGATCGTTTTTCAAATGCAGTTGAGCGATTTTGATACCAAAAAAAGTATTGGTGGTTTATTCAAAGGCTGGCCTTTTGATTTTGCGGTCTATTATAAAAATTACATGACAGATGGTGCTTTATTGGTGGCGGGTACCAGCGGAAATGCCCGGAAAATACGCACATCGACGGGCGATGTAGAATACCGCTATACGTATAGCACGGAGGGATACCCGACTCGGAAAGAGGTGTTCAATAAGACGAGCAATAAGGTCGATGATGTAAAAGAATATACCCTTCAGGGCTGTCAATGAGGCCTGCCCGGCTTTATTAGCATAGTATGCGGAAAATTATCTATTTGCTGCTCCTTCTGTTGAGCGTTTCGCTGCCGGGCGTTGCTCAAACTACCCGGTATGTCTCTACAACCGGCACCAATGCCAATCCGGCTACGGCTACCAGTTGGGTCACCAGTACGACCAACTTACAGGGAGCTATTACCTCTCTGTCGGCTACGGGCGGAGGTGTGGGTGGCAAAGGATATCTATAAACCAACCATTGCTACTGGCCCCGGCAGCCGCACGGTCAGTTTCTCCATGATGCCGGGTGTGGCTATTTATGGCGGGTTTATGGGTAATGAAGTATCGCTGGTCGGGCGCGTTCTGACCTATCCATCAAGTACGACCCTGAGCGGAGAGATTGGTAGCCCCAATAACACAACGGACAATAGTTACCATGTGGTTTACAATGTCGGAGGACTCACCGGCACGGCTGTTCTGGACGGGTTTGTGATTGCCGATGGTAACGCCAATTATACCGGAAGTACCGACCCCTATGAGCCTTTCGGCGGGGGGATATACAACAAAGCCGTGGGTATGGGCACTGTAAGATACGGAACTGCCTTTTCAGAACAATGTGGCTTTCAAAGGCGGAGGGTAAACTAACGTGGGCAACTGGAGCACGATTGCTGATAGGTCAGTAAGGTAAAATACCTTCATACCAGAGAAGTAGGCATAAGTGAACATCGACTTGGCAATGTAGCCACTGAAGAAACTTTCCGGCCATATCTCGTTGTGGTAGCAGTTGCAGCCATGAAGCCACAATCAGCATGAACCAGTAAGGCCGAATAGCCCGCATCCGCTCCGGCGATTCGGTGAGCCACAGCAGTCCCGCCCACAGCAGGCAACAGGTAGCCGGAGCCATGAGCCGGGCGTTTGGCCCCGCAAACGGACTGATGCCCCGCAGGGTAAATAATACCAGTATGTAAACCAGGCCGGTGATGAGAAACTGCCGGGCAAGCGGGGTCAGTGCGAATGCACCTACATGGGGTATCTTTGCGTATTGCCTGACTGCCAGCGTGATAATAATGAGTTGAGCCATAAGCCCGCACCATGCCAGTCCATTGGGTTCGCCGGGGATAAAATCCCGAATCAACAGGCCTTCATTCAGGATCGCCAGCCCGAATAGGGGGAATAACACGCCCGCCTGATCGGGGCCGATAAACCGCCCTCCACCAAACGGAGAGCCTGTCAGGTAATAGTTTAGCCCTGCATACAGGCTCATCAGTAGCAGGCAACCAAGGGCTATCACTAGTTGCTGAGGACGGAGCACCAGCAGCACAATCCCCACAAAGCCGCCGACGTACCGTACCAGAAACAGGCCCATTGTCAACAACAGCGTCTTGCCACTCGATTGGCTGGTGTGAATCGACCAGACCCACTCGACCAATAGCACCAGAAACACGGTTTCCGACCAGGTGTAGGTGGAAATCCGCAAGAAACCGCCCAGCAGCCAGACCGATAGTAGCCATCCCGCCCGCGCTGTACCCAGCCGACGCGCCCACAGCCCGCCCAGTATCCCAATAAATAGCCAGTTGACGAGTTTAGAGGCCCAGAGCGGTGGCAAGGTAGTTAACCAACTACCCACAGCAAGTAGGGCGGGGTAACCCAGGGGAAAGGTACTGTTCTGGATACCCTGTCCGGCCAAAAACTGGTTAGCCTGCCCAAGGTAATAGGCCGAGTCGGGGCTGGTGAAGTGGTTGGGATTGACCCAGGTGAGACCCAGGATGAACAGCCCGATTATACTCCAACTGAACACTACGGTTTTCATCGGGCCAGGATCAGTTTGCCGGTCAATGCGCCAGGGTTTTTGTCCAGCAGGAGTGGTTCGCCAGCGGTTTTTACGGCAATATGGTAAAGATAGAGGCCATTGGGTAGTAGCTCGCCGGCATCAGACCGGCCATCCCAGTGCCACGCATTTGTACCCACGTGCGGGGTAGGTCGAAGGGTGCAGACCAACTGACCCCTTACATCCCGGATGGTAATCTCCACGGCTTCGGGTGGAGTGGCACCCATGACGGTCAGGCCGAAGTGCGTTTGCTGCTGCATGGGGTTTGGGTAAACAGGGGCTGCCAGCAGAGCCGGTTGGTGCTGCACCCGAAAGTGAATCTGGTACGGGGCTGCCTGGTTGCCGCTCAAATCGCGGACACGCACGTCGAGGGTGTACCGGCCATCATACCAGGGCGTTGGTGGCTGGTACATAAGCCGAAAGGCATTGGTCGCATCGGCGGGTTGGTAGCGGGCAGTGCGCAGACTGAGCCGCTGATAGGGGCAATTGGGGGTGGTTGGGCAGGGGTGTTGCAGGTACATATCTATGTCGGTGGTGTCCTGTCGGATCAGTTTCAGATTCTCGTCCAGTACCAACACCTCAATCGTCGGTTGGGCCGCCACAAAATCGTTGTTCTGGATTTGTCGCCCATCAATGGCTACTTCGAGCAGGGGCGGGCCCCGGTCAGGGGCGAAGGGTAGCGTGGCCGGTTGGCCGTTCTGGTTCAACACCAGCCGGTTATTCATTTCGCGCTCTTCAGGAATGGCATCGTTGGCATCGGCTACTAATTCAAGGTAACCGTCGGCCGGTTGCGCCCGTTTCGGTAAAACGAGTTGCAGGGTATCGGCAAAAAAAGGCGTGGGTTTATCAACAGTAACCTCCTGCATCAACTGCCCCGACCCGGCGTATTGCCGAATCCGCACGGTTACCGCCTGCCGGATAACCTTACCCTGGTTGAGCAGTAAAGCCACAATTCGCAGGGAGTCGGCGCTGTGGGACAGACTGTCGGTTAGGGGCGTTTTGACTACCGCTGCCCAGGCAAAATCGGGCCTGGTAAAGGGGAACGGTCGGATGGCCGGGTCACCCTGTAAGGTGATTTGCTGCGCATTGGTAATGTCGTAGGTGCTTTGGTGGTGGGCCAAATACTGCCGAATGGTCTCCTGCTGAATATCACCGATGGCGCGACCAACGAACGCACTGTCGGCCAGCACCTGATAAAACTGGTCGGTATAGGCTTGCAGGGCGTGCGGAAACCCATTAAAGGTGTGCGCAATGGCGGCAATAGCTCCTCGGTTCGGGGCCAGCACCCAATCGGTGGTGAGGGTGGGGCGACCGAAATAGAAGTTGCCGATGGCACAGCCGTTGATGAACAACAGCGGATATCGGCCCCGGTTGCGATACCCCCGGCGGTCGTCGCTGGCAAACCCAATATCGAGGTCGGTTATGTCGAGACTGGAATGACCGAACATCGTCAGCAGGCCTACCCCTTCATTGACTAGATCGGCCACGGGAATTTCCTCCACGGGTGCGTCGGTTTGCTTGCTGCGTGTGGCTACCTGCGCCCCGATAAACGGCCCTGCTATGTGACTAGCAAACCCATCGACATACTCCCAGAACCGCGCCAACTCAATGGCCGACCGCCCTCCGCTCAGGTGCAATACCCGTTTGCGCCACCCCGCTACCGAATCAGCATCGGGGGTTTCGTGCTGCTGCACTTTCTGCAAATAGTCCCTTACCTGCCCGGCACTACTGGCATTTAGTCGGCCAAGGGGCAGAGCGGGTACGTGGGCGGGCCAGTGGTTCAGGCCGGCTACCAACCCCAGGTCAGACCCCGGCCAGCCCCAGTTGGGCACCATATCCAGCGTTGCCTGTTTTGGCGTATGCCGCACCGCCTGCGGATCGCGCGATTGGCCGATGAGCAGTAGAAAGCGCGGGTTGCCGTTAGTCAACAGGTAATCGGCAAACCGGCGGATAGCCAGTGGCGTACGCTCGCCGTAGCTAAACTGGTCGAAAAGCTGGCCAATGTCCACCGTCAGGGTATCGAAGCTACCCCCGGCCAGCGAGGCCCGGTAGGCGGCATAGGCCCGCACGGGGTCGGTTACCGGGCCGACTGCCTCCCGCAGGAGCGGGTGGGTAATGATGATGAATTGCGCTTTTTTTGCGTTTATGACCCGAAACGCAACGGGCTGTAGGGTGGGGGTAAAAATCGCTGGTTGTAGCAGTGGCCCATCGGTGCGCTGTGGGTAGCCAAGTTTCAGGTACGAAACCGAAACCTCGCCCGTACCGCCGAGTGGCGTGCAGGTCACCACAAGCGGACTGGCAAAGGGATAGCTCTGGGGGAGTGTATGCGAAAAGAGCCGGGTATGATATCCCTCAAATCGCAGGGTATCGACCACCCCCAGCGGTTCGCCAACCGGCCCAATCCGTACCACAACCACCTGACTAGCTGAATTTCGGCCCACCACCAGCCCGGTCATACGAATGGGTGTACTGGCCGAGGGCGGAGCAGGATTGACCAGGGTGAAGGTCTGCGTAAATGACTGGCCTGGCGAGATGACTGGCCCTGTCCAGCCCTCGCCAACATCGTAGCTGCTCAGAATGGCCCCATCGGCATAGCCCGCACCCAGCGGATAAATGGTGCCGGCTGGGTAGGTCTGGGTAAAGAGCCGGAGGTCGGTAACCGGTCGGGTGAGGCCGGATTGGGTGGTATCGGGTGGCAGGCGTAAACCGGTGCCGCCATCCGTGCGCCAGGTCAGAAAGTAAGCGGTTGTGTCGGAGAAGAGGCTGTAGTAAGGGTGAGGCTGGGCTGAGTGCGGGCTATACAACAGCGAATCGGGTGCGCCATCGTTCCCCTGCCCCGTAAATTCCAGGTAATCGCCCGCATCGAATCGGCCATCCGCTTCGCCAACTATCCGCAGCGGCTGCTCGACCCCGCGCCAGAAAAGCTGCACAGCAGCAGGGGGGAGGGAAGCTACGGGTAGGTTTGCGCGTATCAGATCGGCGGTAGTGAGCCGGTATCGACCCGGTTTGGCTACGGGCATTTTGTAGTACGTTTGCCCAGGTCGGATCCACTCATTCCCAAAGCGGGGTTGGGCCGTGCTGGAGTCGGTAAGTAAGCAGAAAAAAATAGCCAAGAATGCGGATTGAACCCCCATACCACTATGACGACGAAAAATAAGTAAGGAAACACTACCGTTCATCCCGTTTTTTCCTCCATTAATCCAGAAAAATGAAGTTTCATGCTAAAGTACCTTGCATTACAAAGTACTATTATATACCTTTGGGCTATTAAAGGGTGAAAGAGCGAATGAGTGAATGCTTGGTCGCTTCGCGAAATATATAAGTTAAGACCTCCAGGCATTCGCTCAATCACTCATTCACCATTAGTTAAACTCGTACACCAATGAATATAGAAAACGCACAGGTGCAAATGCGGAAGGGCATTTTGGAGTTCTGCATTCTGCACATCATATCGCGGGGCGAGGTATATGCCTCCGATATGCTCGAAGAGCTAACCTCAGCCCGCATCATGGTGGTGGAGGGCACCTTATACCCCCTGCTGACCCGGCTTAAGAATGCGGGCCTGCTCGATTATAAATGGGTAGAATCAACTTCCGGGCCACCGCGCAAGTATTATCTCC
>JBBQUC010000079.1:0-11913 GCA_038212815.1 Cytophagales bacterium | reverse complement strand
ACACATCCAACCCGCCCAGCCCTTCATGGCCGTCCGATGAGAAATAGAGGTTACCGTTGCCATCGGCGTAGGGGAACATCTCATTGCCTTCAGTATTCACGTCTTTGCCCATGTTGACGGGTGTACCCCACTGCCCATTGTTATACTCCACCACGTAGAGGTCGGTACCACCAAACCCGCCGGGCATGTCCGACACAAAATAGAGCTTGGAATCGTCGGGCGAGAAAGCGGGGTGTCCCACCGAGTATTCATTGCTGTTGAACGGCACTTCGCTAATGTCGCCCCACTTGCTGCCCTGGTTTACGGCCGAGTAGAGTTTTAGTTTCTTGACTCCATCGGAGCTTTTGCCGGTTTTGCCCTTACTGGCGTTGTTGCGGGTAAAGACAATCACGTTCTGGTCGCGGGTAAAGGTTACCGGGCCTTCGTGATACTTGGTGTTGATGGTTCGGCTAAATACCTCCGTTTTAGAGAGCGGCTGGTCGAGAGGCTGTACGTCGGTATTGGTGGCGTTGTTGCTGCCGCCAATTACAGCGGTGCGCTGCCCGGTTTCAGAACCCGGTTGCCGGAGTTGCACCGTGTCGGGAAAGTAATACAGATCTAAAAAGGGCGTTTGGTTCCAGTTAAACACCCGCTTGATTACCCCCGACTCGTCGCGGGCGGAAACAAACACCAGTCCTTTTTTATAGAACATGGGGCTAAAATCGGCCTGCCGCGAATTAATCGGCAGCGACATGACCCGGTACGAGGCCGAATCGCGGTAGAAGCGGTTCATGTCCATGTATGAGACTGTAAACCGTTTGCCACGCAGGTCTTCGCCCTGTTTCTGGCCGTATTGGCTGTACATTTTCTGCGACTCGCGGTATTTGCCATTGGCAGCCAGGGCCTGGGCATAATAAAGGTACGACTCGCTGGGCAGGTCGGTATAGTTGGCTACCAGTTCACCAAATATGCGTTCGGTATTTTTGGTGTCGTGCAGTTGGCGGTAGCTGTACCCTAATTTAGTCAGTGCTTCGCGGGTTTCGGTGGGGTCTTTCTTTTTATCGACCCGCAAAAACTCCTCATACATCCGCACGGCGCTGAGGTAACTCATACTTTCAAACTGCCGGTCAGCAGCCCGCAACCGGGGACTTTGGGCTTGGGCGGTTAGGCTCCACAAGACCAATCCGGTTAGTAACCAGCGGGAAATCAGAGGTATCGGTTTGTTTCGCTTCATGGAACAGAGAGTGCTAAATTCGTGCTGTATGGGTCTGTGCGTGAAAAACTATCAAATAAAGTGCCAAAAACTCATTTACCGGTAATGAGCGGCCTGCCAAGCCACCAATGGGCAATAATGACCATCCTAAAAATACAAAAACCTTGCCGACGAAACGCGCCGATGTGGAGCCATAACCGGTAGAAAGGCAATAAACGGGCTTAAGTCGGCTTGTTTTGCCCAGAAATGGCTAATTTGCCCGCTCAGACCCCACTACATATTTATTATACGGCAACCCCAATGGCTTTGCAAACAACTGTCAAAATTTCGGGAGTGACTAACCTGAGCGATGCCCGCTACTGCGCGGGAATGGGCGTAGCGATGCTTGGCTTTGTGATGGACGAAACGGCTCCCAATTACGTTGACCCCAACACCTTTAGTGCCATGCGCGGCTGGGTGGCCGGGGTGCAGATTGTGGGCGAAACGTCGGCTACCGACCCGGAACTGATCGAGAAACTACTAACCGACTACCAACCCGACCTGTTACAACTGGAAGCCAACGGCGAGACAAATGCCGCCCTGATCCATTACCTGGCCCGGTTCGGGAAACCGCTGATCCTGCGCGCTGACCTGGCCAACGTTACCCTCGGCCAACTCGATACGCTCGCGGCCCAATCGTTCGAACCCATCGCTTACTTTTTAGTGGAAAGCCAGTCGATCATCCCCCTCGATGCATCCCTGATAGCCACGCTGACCCGGTTAGCAGCCCGGTATCCGGTATTGCTGGGCATCGGTTTATCGGGGCAGAATGTGCAGGACGTACTGACTAGCCTGCCCATAACGGGTATTGCGTTGACCGGCAGCCACGAAGAACGACCTGGCAGCAAAGACTTCGGCGAGTTGATGGATATACTGGAAGTGCTGGAGGAAGACTGAAGCCGAAACAGGAAGGGAGGCAGGCTTGTCCGTACTATTTACTTGGCCTAACCCGCTACTTTGTATTGCCTACTATCATTAAAACCGCGCATTCATCCCTACCCGCGTCCATTCTTACGATTCAATTTCGCCGTTTGTGGGCTGTAGAGTACGTTTGTTCTGGATTTAACCACTACTTGTCATGGAAAAACGCCTGGAACGCTATACCGATGAGCAACAGATCGGGGGCGTAGCGGCCGGATTGGCCCACTATTTCAACATTGATCGCACGCTGGTGCGGGTGTTGCTTGTTGCCGGGATTTTTCTGCCGCATTTCCCAGCGGTTATTATTTACATTATCTTGTGGGTGATATTGCCCGAACACCGGTTTGGCTCCGTTACCGATCAACAACCCCTTTACGCAAACCCTTTACCGTTTATGAACTCCTCAAACCCCAATTCGCAACGCTCCGGTAACTACATCGGAGGGATTATCCTGATTCTGCTGGGTGTATTGTTCCTGGTTGAACGCTACTTCGACATTCGGTTCCGCGACCTGTGGCCGCTTATCCTGATTGCCATTGGTGTGTGGCTGCTCCTGAAAAACCGTCTTGAAGGCCCTAAACCGCCTTACGACTCCACCATCGACAGCCCCCCTAACCCCCCAACAACGTATTAAGTGGTTGACAAACCACCAACTTCTATGAACAAACGAGGACTATTTTGGGGCGTTTTTCTGGTGACGCTGGGGGTACTGTGGTTTGCCCAGAACATGGGCTGGCTGCATCTCGATTGGGAGGTAGTGGCTAACCTCTGGCCGGTACTCCTGATTCTGGGCGGTGTTGTGCTCATTCTCGAACGCCGGAGCAGTCAGTGGGCCGTTGTGGCTACCCTACTCTTTGCCCTCACCATTCCGGTATTTATGGTCGGTATTTTCCATAATCGCCACGACCGGTTCGACCGCTTTGAATGGAATGATAACAACGACAATGAGGCTGACAACAATGACAATGCGGATGACAAGGACGATTCAGGCGACAGCGACGATTCGGACGACAGCGACGACTCAGACAATGATGATTCCGGCGATAAAGGAGACCGCAGCAACACCACGATGGAAACCCGCTCCGATTCGTTTGTCGAGAGTATGGCCCCGGATATCCGACAGGCTAAACTGAAGTTGGAAGGGGGAGCGGCCCGGTTTACCATTGGCGAACCTGTTTCTGACCTCATCAATGCCCAGACAAAAATGAGCTTTGGGAGCTATTCGATGGCCGTCGAGCGCGATGACGCTACGCATACGCCCACTATTGAACTGAAACCCAATGAGGGAAACATCAAGCTCAAAGACGGCAAGATGGATAACCGGGTCGATGTAAAACTGAATGCAACTCCCATTTGGGATGTAGAGGTGGATATGGGTGCCGGGGCGGGCGATTTCGACTTGAGTCAGTATGCAGTGAGCCGCTTGGACCTCGATGCCGGTGTTGCCGATGTGGACGTGAAACTCGGCGACCGGGCCGATCAAACCGATGTCAGGCTTTCGTCGGGGGTGGCCTCTATTACCATCCGGGTGCCGAAAGGGGTAGGCTGCAAAGTGCAGCACGATGGAGCGTTTAACCTGAACGATTTGGATGACCTGCAAAAGGTTGACGATGGCTCGTATGTAAGCCCCGGTTACAACGCGGCCAAAAAGAAAATCATCATCCGGTACGACGGCGGCTTATCGAAGTTCAAAGTGGCACGATATTAACAAAACGGCTAATAAGTGCCGTATAATAAACTGAATCCACAGTTTTTGGATAGCTTTCCTACCTTTAACCGGCTAATTGTCAGCAATTAGCCGGTTTTGTAGTTTTACACTATCCCATAAACAGCCTTATGGATTCATCTTTACTATACCGCTTCCGGCGGTTTTGGCGGCTTGCCGTTCTAGGCATCACCAGCCAGTTTCTCCAATCTCCAGCTTATACTCAATCATTACCCGCTGGTTTCGTAAGCTCAGTGCTGCAAAGTGGCTATGACACCCCGATGGGTACGGTTTTCTCTGCCGATTACAAACAGCTTTTTGTGTGGGAAAAAAGTGGTAAGGTATGGGTATCACTCTGGAATGGTACCCAATATGTGAAACAGGCTACGCCTGTGCTCGACATTAGCGAGGAGGTTGGCAACTGGCGCGATTTTGGACTGGCCAGTATTTGCCTCGACCCTAATTTTGCGCAGAATGGCCTGCTCTACCTGTTTTATATGGTTGACCGGCACCACCTGCTCTACAACGGCACGGCCAAGTATAACCCCGCTACCAATGAATATTATAACGCCACCATCAGCCGGGTAACCCGCTACCAGGTAAAAACCGCCAACACTACCCTCACCGCCGACCCCGCCACGCGGTTTGTGCTGCTGGGCGAATCCAAAACCACGGGTGTGCCCCTTACGCATGAGTCGCACGCGGGTGGCACCATTCTGTTTGGGCGCGATGGTACGCTACTGGTCTCTACCGGCGACAATGCCAGCTATTCCAGCATCGACAAAGGCAGTGCCAGCGAAACTTACTGGCAAACGGCCCTGAATGAGGGGATTATCCGCCCCGCCGAGAATGTGGGGGCGTTCCGGGCGCAGATGCTCACCTCGCTCTGCGGCAAAATTCTGCGGCTCGACCCCAACACGGGCGATGGTGTGGCGAGCAATCCGTTTTACGATGGCTCGGCTCCGCGCTCAGCTAAATCGAGGGTATGGACGTTGGGATTCCGTAACCCGTACCGCATGGCACTACAGCCCGGCACGGGTAGCACCAATGTCGCCGATGCCAACCCCGGCACCCTGCTGGTGGGCGATGTGGGCATGAATACCTTCGAGGATATGCACATTATCCGGCAACCGGGCGAAAACGCGGGCTGGCCTATTTTTGAGGGCCAAACTACTCATGCCAATTATGTAGCAGCCGCCAGCACCCTCGAAAACCGCGATGAACCAAACCTGGTCAACACCTGCACCAAACCATATTTTACCTTTGCCGATTTGCTTAAACAGGCTGTATATGACCCCAACGGTATAGCTACGGTGCTGAATCCCTGCAATGGTCAACCCCTGGCGGGGCTACAACGGCGGTATTTTCATGCCCGCCCCGCCCTCGACTGGCAGCACGGTTCGGAGGTGGCCCGATACCCGGCGTTCAGTGGCAGTACGCCGATAGCCGTAAATTTGGGTAGTACCGGGGCTACCGTAGCGGGGGCGGCATTCCGGGGTAACTGCTCGACTGGCGGAGTATATTGCGACGATGTTCGGTTTCCAATGGCCTACCGTACTGTCTATTTCTTTGCCGATTACGGAGCCAACTGGATCAAAGCTGCCGTATTGCAACCCGGCACCAACCAGCTAACCGCCGTGAAGGAGTTTGCCCCCGCAGGGTTTTGCAAAGGGGTGGTACATGTGGGGTACAACAAACTAGATGGCTCGCTGCTGTATGTCAATATCAACACCGGCGAAATTATGCGGATCAGTTACGGAGGCAACCAGCCTCCTGTGGCTAAACTCACAGCTAGTCAGCAAAGCAGCTCTGGACCAGGGGTAACGTTTCAGTTTACCGGCGACCAGTCTGTTGAACCCGACGGCGATGTACTGACCTACAACTGGGATTTTGGCGATGGCAGCACGGCCACCGTAGCTAACCCAACCCACGTTTTTTTTGCCAGCCAGCCGCAGAGTTTTACCGTAACGCTAACCGTGAAAGACCCACAGGGCCTCTCTAGTAGCAATCAAACCATTATTGCGCTGGGCAACACAGTGCCTGTCGTTGCTATTACCAACCCGCTTACCAACGCGTTATACCCGCTGGATGGGCCAACCAACTACACGCTTACTGCTCGCGTTACCGACGATAATGCCACGGGCCTGACCTACGCCTGGCAGGTAGTGCTACGCCACAATAACCATGAACACCGCGAACCGATAGTCACAGATGCCTCGCCCGTGGTAACCATCTCACCCGTGGGCTGCGATGGCGAAACGTACTATTACCTCATCCGACTAACGGTTACCGACCAGGGTGGACTGACGGCTACCGACTCGGTAAAAATTTATCCCGACTGTAACTCGCCCAAGTTAGGTATCACCAGCCTGGCGGTTACGCCCCAAGATGGGCAAGTAGTGCTGAACTGGACTAATCCAGCCCTTAGTTTCGATCAGGTACTGATTGCGACTAAGGCGGGCTCGGGGTTTGCCGATAGGCCAACGGCCAACACCACGTATATTGCCGATGCCAACTTCGGTGGCGGTGGAAGCCCGTTTTACGGGGGCAAAGTAGTCTTTCTGGGTAATGGCAGCAGCACCAGTATGGTAGTTACGGGGCTTACTAACGGAACAACGTATTATTTTCGGGTTTATACGGGCAAAGGTACTGCCTGGACGGGGGGCATTGAGGCCAGTCCAACCCCGACAGGTTCTACTCCGGTTGTCCCTCCGCCTACGGTCTTCGATGCCACTAAGTGTTACCGACTCACGGCACGGGTGAGTGGCAAAGCGATGGAGGTAGATAATGGCTCGACTACCGATGGGGCCGGGATTAAGCAGCGGAGCTATGCCAGTAAAGCCTGGCAGCAGTGGAAATTTCAGTCAGCGGGCAGTGGGTATTACCAACTGGCAGCGGTGCATTCGGGCAAGGTCATCGATGTGTCGGGTGCCAGCACTGCCGATCTGGCAACAGTTGTTCAGTGGCCAGCGAATGGTGGAGCGAACCAACATTGGCAACCCACCAAAAATACGGAGGGATATTATACCCTTATGGCACAGCACTCAGGTAAGTTGCTCGATGTGAAAAATAGTAGTACGGTGGAGGGGAATGATATAATTCAGTATACTGCCAACGGCACCCAGGCCCAGCAATGGTCGATTGATGAGGTGGGGTGTGTTTCGCCAATGGCCTCCATCACCCTAGACCCCACCAAATGCTATCGGCTAACGGCCCGCGTGAGTGGCCGGGTACTGGAAATAAACAATGGCTCGACCAGCAATGGGGCCGGTGCTAAACAGCGTACCTATACGGGTAAAGCCTGGCAGCAATGGAAGTTTCAGGCTACCACCAATGGCTACTACCGGATGGCCGCCCTGCACACGGGGAAAGTGCTGGATGTATATGCCGCCAGCACCGCCGATAATACACCGCTGGTGCAGTGGCCAACCAATGGAGGGAGCAATCAGCAGTGGCTACCCAAACCAACGGCCGACGGTTATTATACCTTATCGGTTAAACATTCGGGTAAACTGCTCAGCGTGAAAAACGCCAGCCAGAACGAAGCTGCCGACGTGGTGCAGTTCGGCGCAAACAGCAGTACGGCGCAGCAATGGAAACTGGACGAAGTAGGCTGTGTGCTGACCACAGGCCGCCTAAGTGCCGATGCTATTGCTGAAACCGAAACGTATGAAACGAGGATGCCGGAAGGAGAGCCGTTTACTGTGTACCCGAACCCGGCCCACGATTGGCTCAACATTGACCTGCGGATGGCTAATGGAAATAGGGTGCAACTCCACGTAAGCGACTTAAGCGGACGAACATTACAGGAAATCGTTGTGGAGAAAGCGACAACGGACCCCTATCACCTGGACACCAGGGCTATTCCTGCCGGGCTATACCTGCTCCAGATACAGGCTGCCGGGTTGCCACCAGTTACCAGAAAAGTCCTGATTGTGCGGTAGTCAGCATTGTGCTAGCTATTCCTGATTCCCCAGTTTATTCAGGAGAATCTTGTTGAAATCGCGCTCGGTTTTGTAGAGTTCAGCGAGTTGTTGCGCACTGATGACCTTGAGGAACTTACTCATGTACGTGTCATCGAGGTTAGCCAACTGCTGTTTGGCACTGTTGGCTTCTTTCAGGTTAGCAATCACATCCGACTCAGCCATATTTTGGCGGGTGGTTTCGTTGCCAATCTGCCGGATTTTGCGGTTCAACTCGCGCTTCTGACCGTTATACTCATTATATACTGCCCAGAATCCCTGCGCCTGATCGGGGGTGAGGTTGAGCCGGTTGGTAATCAAGCCAATTTTGGCCGCTTCAATGCGCTGTTGGCCGTTTTGGGCAGTGGCTGTTTGGGTGAGTAAGGTCAAACAGAATAATAAACTGAATAGATAGTTCATGGCTAGTGATGAGCAAAACGTTTATGAGCCAATATTGGCAATATCTTCGGGACTAATTTGCGTATCGATATGCTGACGAATATCAGCAGGCTTGACATCCAGATAATGAATCAACGAGGAGTCAACGGCTGAAACGGCGTGTATAGTCTCCTGATCTGGCTCGTTCACCTCAGCTACCGAAACACCCTGATCGTCGAGGTAGGTGGCAATGGCTTCGTGGCTCACCCCACTCAGAGCCTCGGCTCCCAGCGAATGCTGCCGTTCGGGCAGGGTTTTCCAGATCAGTAAAGCCACCAGACTGGCACCCGCCAGCGAACCCACTGTGCGTTGCCACGACCAGCTAATGGAAAAGCGGTGATGCCGCCTGATAATCTCGGCCTGCACCCGCGAGGGCAGGGCATCGAAATAACCGGCCGGTACGCCCGCTCCTGCCGACTCGAACGGGTGTTGCCGCAACGGGTGGTTTGTATCCAGGTCTTCGAGCGATATAGATTTGTTCGTCTTCATAACTGTTGATTTGACAGTTAATTAATGGGGAGGTTTAGTCGGTCAGGTCAGTTTTATTCAGAAAGTCTTCGACTTTTTTCACGGCCAGGTGATACGAGGCTTTCAGTGCCCCCACCGAGGTGCCGGTAATGTTGGCAATTTCTTCGTATTTCATGTCATCGAAATACTTCATGTTAAACACCAACCGCTGCTTGTCAGGCAGTTTCAGCAGGGCGCGCTGCAGTTTTAGCTGGATTTCCTCGCCAGACGGATCACTGCCAGAGGTTATGTAATCGGCGTTGGTTTCCAGCTTATTCAGCAACTCTCCTTCTACATCGCCAATAGGCAGAAAGAATTTACGGCGTTTTTTGCTCAGAAAATTCAGGCATTCATTGGTGGCAATGCGGTAAATCCAGGTGTAAAGCTGACTGTCGCCCCGAAAATTTTCTAAACTATTCCAGACCTTGATGAAGGTATCCTGCACCAAATCATTGGCATCATCGTGGTCGATGACCATTTTGCGGACATGCCAGTATATTTTCTGCTGATACTGACGTACCAGCAGGTTAAAGGCCCAGTTCCGCGTTGATGGCTCACGGTATTTTTCGAGGATTTCCTGGTCGGTCATTAGTTAATAAAGGCATAATAGGCGTAAGAAGGCGTAAGGCGTAGAAGGCGTAAGGCGTAACCCCTTTATGCCTTACGCCTTCTATGCCTTACGCCTTTCTACTAATCGCTTTCTTCACCTGCTCGACAATCTTGTCGGCGGTGAGGCCATATTTCTGCATGAGTTGGTCGGGGGTGCCGCTTTCGCCGAAGGTGTCGTGAACGCCCACGTATTCGAGCGGGGCAGGGTAGTGGCGAGCCAGTACCTGCGCCACACTGTCGCCCAGGCCGCCGTTCAGCATGTGTTCTTCGGCCGATACCGCACAGCCGGTCTTCTTCACCGACGCTAAAATGGCGGCTTCGTCCAGTGGTTTAATTGTATGGATGTTGATAATATCGGCTTCGATTCCCTCGGCACTGAGTATCTCGCCAGCCTTGATAGCTTCCCAAACCAAGTGGCCGGTGCAGAAAATAGACACGGCATCGCCCTCATTGACGTGCCACGCCTTGCCAATCTCAAATTTCTGGTCGGCGGGGGTGAACACGGGGATAACGGGCCGACCGAAACGTAGATAGACTGGCCCTTCATGTTCGGCAATGGCCAGGGTGGCGGCTTTGGTCTGATTATAATCGCAGGGGTTGATGACCGTCATGTTAGGCAGCATCTTCATCATACCCAGGTCTTCCAGAATCTGGTGGGTGGCTCCATCTTCGCCCAGGGTTACCCCGGCGTGGGAAGCACAAATCTTTACATTTTTATTGGAGTACGCCACCGACTGCCGGATTTGGTCATAGACCCGCCCCGTAGCGAAGTTGGCAAAGGTGGTGGCAAACGGAATTTTGCCGCCAATGGTCAGCCCCGCCGATACACCAATCATGTTGGCTTCGGCAATGCCACACTGCACAAACCGCTCCGGGAAGTCTTTAATAAAGGCTTCGAGTTTGAGCGACCCGGCTAAATCGGCGGTGAGGGCCACCACGTTGGGATTGGTTTTGCCCAGCTCATAAATGCCCGCGCCAAAGCCCGACCGGGTATCTTTCTTTTCGGTGAATTCGTATTTTTTCATAATCTATTCAGTTCGCCGAAGCGAGGGTTTGCAAGGTAGCTAGAAAATACTGCGCCGACGGGCAGTTTGGATGCTGCGCGGCTTGTTCAATAGTAAAACCATATTTCAGCATCCGCCGGGCCAGAACGGGTTTTGTACCAACACCCCGGCCTGTTTTTTCAATAAGCAATTGTTGAAGAACATAGAATGGTTCGTCCAGTGTTTCAGGCTTTTCTATAAAAATGGCGGTATCTGTCATCAAGCTCATCAATTTTGTGTCAGCCAAAAACCAGGCTTCAATTTTTCGCACGGCTACCAGCACAAGTTGATCCGTGTATTCACCTATACGTTTTTGCGTTATTTCAATAGACGTATCGTTATCTAAATCAGTTAATATGACGATTTTCTCTGCATCAAACCCTAGTAGTTCATCACGAAGAGGCTGGATTTTGTGAGGAAGTAAATTTCCAGAACCAGCAGCATCAATAATTTTACCGACGCGCTCAATTCCATGATTAGACAACCATTTCTGAAAGGAGCCTGATTGCAAAATAAGTTGTTCTGTTTTGCCTTCGCCAATAAATCCAACTTTCACCATGCCAGTCCTACACCTAAAACATTCGTCAATAAGGCTTCATCCATCCGTAAACCATGTAAATTACGGTCTTTAAACTGATATGTTTTTGTAGCCCCCTTTTCCTTCTGTACAACAATAGTTTCTTCGGGTTTTAATCGGGAAAGCATCGTTTGCGAGTGCGTGTTCAGCCAGATATAGTGCCCGCGTTCTTCACACATAATCCTGAAAAAATCAACTAACTCACCCGCCACCTGCGGATGCAGGCCATTTTCCGGCTCTTCGATGCAAAGGAATTGGGGTTTATCATCGCTTTGGTAAACAGTGGTTAGAAGGGCCAGAATGTTGTACGTACCATCGGAGATTAAGTCTTTGGTGAAATAACCGGCACTTGATTCCTCAAACCAGTGCAACTCATTCCGGTCATCAATTTCTACAGCTTTAAACCCTGGTACAAATAATTCTAACCACTCGAAGATTTCAGCCCGAAGTACTTTATTAGTTAGTACTTTCTTTAGTACTGGTTCGAGATTGGTTGCTGCAATATTTAATGCAGCATCATCTTGATAGTCTATTCTTAATAAAGAAATATTCTTTATAAACAGCCGGTTGTATTGCAAGAAAAAATGATCTGTAGCATCGGGCTGAGTTAAAGGAAATTTTCTTTCATGATCACTTCTACTAGGAAGCGATTGTGCGAAACTAACCCCCGCTATGCTCTGATTAAAATTTAACTCTAAGGACGTTTCGTAAGGATAAAGGTCGAATTTTATATTATAAAGAAAAGGGTTAGCTTCCCTGATTTTTCGATTAACGATTTTTGTTGCCCCCCCAGCTTGCCTAACAGCTTCCTGTGGGGTAAACTTTGAGCATTTAACGACAAACTCCAATGCCTCGAAAATAGTCGATTTGCCGGACCCATTGGGGCCGACAAAGACCGTGAACGGATTGGGTTCGATCAA
>JBBQUC010000078.1:0-12015 GCA_038212815.1 Cytophagales bacterium | reverse complement strand
ACTGTATCTCCTCACTCAGGCCGCATCGTTTATGGCCATTCTGTTTACTTTTTTTGGGGTACTAACCTTCCTGTTTGCCCGAGAAGACTACCGTCAGATTGGAAAACCCCGCGAAAAAATGTTCTGGTTTTTCCAGCATATATCGCGAATGTGCGGCTCGTATATTGCCGCCTTTACCGCGTTTGTGGTAGTTAATAATGGCCGAATGCTACCAGCGGGTACACCGCAGTGGGTATATCTAGCCGGGTGGATTCTGCCTTCTCTGGTAGGAGGTGTACTCATTGGCCGTACAATTCGGCATTATAAGCAGAAATTCAGCGGTAATGCAGTAACCAACCCCTTAATTAGTCACTAGCGTTTTCACTACAGGCAACGCTTTTTCGGCCCACTGCTGCATGTGTTTCCCGGAGTAGTGCAGCCCATCGTCGGCAAATTGGGTAGCGTCGCCCTCGGCCCTGCGCGAGATGGGCGTAATGTCAACCCAAGCGATACCTGCTTGTTGACACTCGGCCTGCGCTACGGCGTTAAAGTGGTCAATGTCGGCGGCAATTGTGGCCCTGTTGCGGCCACTGGCATAGAGGGTAACTCCCCAATCGGGGATGGATAAAACAAACACATGCGTAGCATTACCCCCGGCAAACTGAACAGCCCGTTGTAGCAACTGCTTAAACTCAGTGCGGTAGGTATCTACAGACTGTCCCCGATACTGGTTATTGACCCCAATGAGCAGCGACACAAGCCCGTAGGTATGTTTATTCCCGGATGCGTCGATGGCTTCCTGTAACTCGGCAGTAGTCCAGCCAGTGCGAGCAATAATGTCGGGGTTAGCAACAGATACCCCGACTTTACGGAGCATAGTGGCCAGTTGCACTGGCCAACGGGCCGACTCGGCAACGCTCTCGCCAATGGTATAGGAGTCGCCGAGGGCTAAATAGGCAGTCGTGGTTGGGGTAGTGCTGGATGCAGCCGCCAAGGGCATATTGGGTTTGGGTGATGTGCAGGCTACTACCAGTAGCATTATAAGACCTGAACGCATACACAGATTGCTTAGTTGATAAGCACACATACGGGGGCCGGCACCGACACCGATTTACCAGTGCTGATTAATTGGCCGGTTTTAGCATCACGCCGGAAAACAACCACATTATCGGTGTCCTGATTAGCCACAAAAACGAATTCCCCTTTAGGATCAATCAGAAAGTTGCGGGGTGTTTTGCCCGCAGTGGATTGGTGGCCTGCAGTGGTCAATTTGCCATTGGCCCCAATCGAAAAAATAGTCAGCTCATTAGCTCCCCGATTGGATTGGTACAGGAATTTACCCGACGCGTCAACGTGAATATCGGCACTCGTATTTTGGCCGGTAAACCCATTGGGCAGGGTTTTTACCCCATCTTCCAGTAGGGTAAGGGCGCCTGTTTGCTTATTTCTACTGAATACAGCCACCGTTGAGGTTAGCTCTTCAACCAGGTAGGCGTAGTTGCCCGTGGGGTGAAAGGTAAAATGGCGCGGGCCACCACCGGGCGTTACAGCCATAAAAGGCACTTGAGCCGGTTTAACGCGGGCGTGGGCCGCGTCGATGGCGTAGATGAATATTTTGTCGCTGCCCAGGTCGCAGACGTACAGAAACCGGTTATCGGGCGAAATGGTGGCTGAGTGAGCATGGGCGGCCTCTTGACGAGCCGTATTCGGGCCGCTACCGGTAAACTGCACACTGTCGGTGGGGATACCCAACGTGCCATTGGCGGCAATGGGCAAGATAGCAAAGTTGCCTCCGCCATAGTTGGCAACAAAGGCGCAGTGGCCTGTTTTATCAATACTAATGTAGCACGGCCCATTCCCCGTTGACGATTGCTCATTCAAAAACCGGAGCTTTCCGGTGGCTTTATCGAGGGCAAACGCACTCACGGCCCCCACCTTGCGCGGCCCCCGCGCTGCGGTTTCATTAACCGCATACAGGTATTTGCCCGACGGGTGAATGGCTAGAAAAGACGGGCTTTGCGCATCCGAAATAGTTTGCTTGAGGGTCAACGACCCCGTTTTTCGGTCAAAATCATAGACATAAATGCCCTTACTACCCCGAATAGTGTATGTGCCTACATAAACGGTTTCTGGCTGAGCCTGCGCGGTAAGGGTGAGACAAAAAATCAAAGCAAAAAAGGAGGATTTCATCTTTATGAAAAAAAAGGGTTACAAGGGCTTCAACACAAAATTACGCCACCGAACTTTAATTCCTCCTCCATCATGAATCTGGAGGGCAATTGACCCCTGCCCTTTCCCAATTTTTTCATCGGTAATATCAACCATTGGCTTGCCATTCAAGTAGGTTTTTACGTGGTCGCCCTCGGCCCGGATTCGTAGGGTGTTCCACTCGTCGGGTTTCAAAATGGTCTCTTTCTCGTCGGGAATCTGGATAAGCCAGCCGCGCCCGTACGACTCGTATATGCCGCCCGTATCGTGGTTTGGCGGGGCTACCTCCACCTGCCACCCATTTACCTTGGTGCCTTCTACAGTAGAGCGGAAAAACACGCCACTATTCCCATTAGCCTCCTGTTTGAATTGCAGGGAAAGATCGAAGTTTTTGTAAAACTGCTCGGTGGCCAGGTAACCATACTGCTTATCAGGACCGCTTTCGCATACCAACTCGCCATTTTCAACGAACCATTTTTCGGTGCCGTAAATTTTCCAGCCGGTCAGGTCTTTGCCGTTAAAGAGTTTTACTTTTTTAGAGGGGGCCATGCCCACAAACAGGGCGAGGCACAGGCAGGTAGTAAGGAGGTATTTCATCGCTCTTGTTGAGGTTAACTTTGGGTAGTAAAGCAGATTGGGTTTACTTTCTTACTCGATGATTACCTGCCGGTAGCGCAGGCTCTCGCGGATGGGGCTGCCCCGCAGAATAAACCAGGCCAGGCGGGCGTACATCCAATCGCGGGGAAATTTGCGGAAGGCTTTCAGGGAGAAAAACAGGCGGAATAGTACCCGTTCGGGCCAGCAGTGGAACTTGCGGTAGTAATGAAAGAGCGAGATATAATGCTCCCGTTCAATGGCGTAGTTGCGATTGGTGCTTTGGCCCGTAAAGTGAATATATTCGGCCTGTGGCACCAGCCAGGTTTCAAACCCTTTAAGGGCCAGTTGCTTGCAAATGTCTTCTTCCTCCCGGTACAGAAAATACACGGTATCGAAGCCGCCAACTGCCCCGAAAGCCGAGGCTCTGATAAACAGCGAACTGCCCATGACAAACGGCACCCGCACTGGTTCGGTATAGCCGGGACGGATGGGTGGGTAATCCGTGGGCTTTAGCAACCGCAGCAGCGAGTGGCCAACGAGTTTCACCCCTACCGTGGGGAAATAGCCAAAAGAGGCTCGCCAGACTTTCCCCTCCGAGAACATTTGCGCCGAACAAACCGCTGCCTTTGAGGTTTGAGCCATAAACGCAGCTAGTTGTCCGCATACATCGGTTAGCAACAGGCAGTCGTTGTTCAGAAAATAATAGTAGTCGGCGGTGGGGGAGGCAGCTTGCACCCCCAGCATGTTACCACCCGAAAAACCGAGGTTTAACCGGCTGAAAACAAGTTTAATATCCGGCTGATCGGCCAGTGTATGCAGGGCCGCCGTATTGACAGGGCTAGAGCCATTATCGACCACTACAATCTCATACTCAACCGTTTTAGTCTGCGACCGAATAGAGGCAATACAGTCGAAGGTAAACTGGTTGGAGTTATAGTTGATGAGAATGATGGAAACGGTAGCCATTGCCGAACGGGAGCAAAACGACCGCAATTAACGCACTAACTCCATCAAATCCTTATCGTTCACCTCCTTCTTCACATCGGCCAAATCCAGAAATCGGGTATAGATGCCATCGAGAGCAGGCTTGTCGTAGCGGAAGCCCAGCAGTTCGAGCCGGTGTCGCAGGGCGTGTCGACCTGAGCGGGCGGTGAGTACAATAGACGACATGGGAACGCCTACATCATGCGGGTTCATAATCTCGTAGTTCTCTGAATGTTTCAGAAAGCCATCCTGATGAATGCCAGACGAGTGCGCGAACGCATTACGGCCCACAATGGCCTTATTGGCCTGTACGGGCATGCGCATCAATTGCGACACCAGGTTGGAAACCGGAAACAGCCTTTTTGAGTCGATATTGGTGTGAAAGCCGAGTTCTTTCTTGACCTTGATGGCCATCACTACCTCTTCGAGCGAGGTGTTACCCGCCCGTTCGCCAATGCCATTCATGGTAACTTCTACCTGCCGTGCGCCATTCTGAATGCCCGCCAGGGTGTTAGCCGTAGCCAGTCCCAGGTCGTTATGGCAATGAATAGAAATTGTGGCCTGATGCACGTTTGGCACATGTTCGTAAATGTAGGCTATTTTCTGTCCGTATTCGTTCGGCAGGCAGTAGCCGGTGGTGTCAGGAATATTGACAACTGTAGCCCCCGCCCGGATAACCGCTTCGGTGAGTTGAGCCAGAAAAGCAAGGTCGGCCCGGCCCGCATCTTCAGCATAGAATTCCACATCTTCAACATAGGTGCGGGCAAGTTTTACCGCGCCGATGGCCTGCTCCAGAATTTTTTCGCGGGTGCTGCCAAATTTATTACGGATATGAATGTCTGAAGAGCCGATGCCCGTATGAATCCGGCCCCGTTTTGCCCCTTTCAGGGCTTCACCAGCCGCATCAATATCGCCTTTAACCGCCCGGCTTAGTGCGCAAACAGTGGGTTCGGTTACCGCTTTAGCTATTTCGACTACCGACCGAAAATCGCCGGGGCTGGAAACCGGGAAACCCGCTTCGATTACATCGACACCAAGTCGCTCCAGTTCTTTGGCTACTACAATTTTCTCGTCGGTAGTCAACTGGCAACCAGGCACTTGTTCGCCGTCGCGCAGGGTAGTATCGAAAATGTAAACTCGCTGACTCATGGCCACTATTCGTTTGCGTGTAATCCGTTACAGGCTGCAATCTAGCGAAATTTCGCTAATTGCGTAAATACACCACAAAAATAAGCGAACTATATACAGAGTCAAGTAGTCGGATTGAAAAATTTAGCCCAGATGCATCAATACCTCTTGACCCATTGCGGCTGTTCCTACTAGCTTATCGGCAGGCGTATCGGCGTTAGCAATGTCGCGGGTGCGGAAACCTGCCTTCAATACGGCATCGACGGCATTGATAACGGCTTCTGCCTCGGTTTTGAGGCCAAATGAGATGTCGAGCAGCAGAGCTACTGATAACACCGAGGCAAGCGGATTCGCTACGCCTTTGCCCGTAATGTCGTGTGCTGAACCGTGAATGGGTTCGTATACGCCGGTGCTGTCGCCCACCGAAGCCGAAGCCAACATGCCCATCGACCCGGCAATTTGACTAGCCTCGTCGGTCAGAATATCGCCAAAGAGGTTGCCCGTCACCACCACATCGAACCGCTTAGGGTCTTTAATCAACAGCATGGCAGCCGCATCCACAAATTGATGCTCAACCGTTACATCGGGGTATTCGGGGGCAAGGGCCTGCACTACTTCGCGCCACAGGCGGCTGCTTTCCAGTACATTAGCCTTATCGACCGAACACAGCCGCTTCGAGCGAGTTCGGGCGGCTTCAAATGCCTTGCGGGCAATGCGCTCTACCTCGTATTTGCTGTAAATCATGGTGTCGTAGGCGGTATTGCCATTATCCAACCGGTCGCGCTTTCCGAAATAAACATCGCCAGTTAGCTCACGGAAGAACAGAATATCGGCCCCACGCAGAATTTCCGGCTTAATACTCGATGCGTCGAGGAGTTCGTCGAAGAGTTTAATAGGCCGTAGATTGGCGTATAGCCCCAGTTCTTTCCGCATCTGCAACAGTCCCTGCTCAGGTCGTACCTTGGCCGACGGGTCGTTGTCGTATTTAGGGTGGCCTACTGCGCCAAACAGAATGGCATCGGCAGTACGCATTTTAGCCAGCGTGTCGGCGGGTAGTGGTGAGCCGGTAGCCTCAATAGCTTCGTGGCCAATAAGGGCTTCATCGTAGGTGAATTCATGGCCAAATTTCCGGGCAATTGCTTCCAGAACCTGCTTGCCAACGGTGGTTACTTCAGCCCCGATGCCATCGCCGGGTACAACCAGTATGTGTTTTTTCATAGTCATTATTCGAGGGTATTCAGCATTTTTTGGGTTGACTTGATGGCCGACACGGTTTGGTCAGAATCGAGACCCCGGGTTTTAAATTCGTGGTTTTTTGATTTCCAGGTAATGATGGTTTCGCAAAGGGCATCTGTCCGGCCCCCCGTGGGTATCCGTACGGCATAGTCGGTTAGTTGCGGGAGGGTCAGCTTTTTCTTGTCATAAATCTTTTTGAGCGCATTCATAAAGGCATCGTACTGTCCATCGCCCTGGGCATTCTCTTCAAACGTCTCCTCATCAATGCGCACCCGCAGCGTAGCCGATGGCTTGAGGTCTTTAGAATGGGTGAGCACATAATTGAGTACTTCCACCCGTGAGGCTACGGCATCGGTATGCAGCGCGTCGGAGATAATGTAGGGCAGGTCTTCGCGGGTAACTACCTCTTTCTGGTCGCCCAGTTCAATAACTCGCTGCGTTACTTTCTTGAGGTCGCTCTCGGAGAGGTGGATACCCATTTCGCGGAGGTTGTTCTCAATATTGGCCTTTCCCGACATTTTCCCCAGGGCATAGCTGCGTTTACGGCCAAACCGTTCGGGGAGTAAGGTGTTGAAATACAGATTGTTTTTCTTGTCGCCGTCGGCATGAATGCCCGCCGTTTGGGTAAATACATTGTCGCCCACCACGGGTTTGTTGTCGGGAATCCGAAGCCCTGAAAACGTTTCAACAATCTTGCTGACTTTAAACAGCGACTTCTCGACCACGCCCAACCTGATTTCGGGCATAAAGTCGTGCATCACTGCAATGGCACTCGACATAGGGGCATTGCCTGCCCGCTCGCCCAGACCATTTACGGTCAGGTGAATCCCGTGTGCCCCGGCCCGAACGGCCTCCATCACGTTGGCAATGCTGAGATCGTAATCGTTATGGGCATGAAAATCGAAATGGATCTTCGGGTAACGGCTTACCAGTTGACCCACAAAGGCGTAGGTTTCGTTGGGGGTCAGTACGCCCAGCGTATCGGGAAGGAGTACCCGGCGGATGGGCTGGGTTTGCAGGAAATCGAGATAGTGCAGCACGTACTCAGGCGAATCGCGCATGCCGTTGCTCCAGTCTTCCAGGTACACGTTAACCTGTAAGTGGCGGGCCTGAGCTTCGACAATAACCAGCTCGATGTCGGCAAAATGCTCGGCGGGTGTTTTGCGAAGTTGATGCGTCAGGTGGTTCAGCGAGCCTTTGGTCAGCAGGTTCATCACCACAGCCCCCGATGCGCTCATCCAGTCGAGCGATTCCTGCCCGTCAACAAAGGTAAGCACCTCAATTTTGTCGAGCAGGCCAACTTCGGTGGCCCAGTGGGTAATTTGCTGTACGGCCTCTAGCTCGCCCGCCGATACCCGCGCCGATGCTACCTCGACGCGATCAACTTTAAGCTCGGTAAGCAGCAACTGCGCCAGAGCGAGCTTTTCAGAGGCCGAAAAAGACACCCCGCTGGTTTGTTCACCATCGCGGAGCGTCGTGTCCATAATTTCAAGATAACGGCGGGGCATATGGGAAAGAGTGAGCGAGCGAACGAGTGAAACGTACCAGCGACCTTACTATATTCACTCGTTCGCTCATTGATATTAAAACGGTCTCGTTTCGGCAAACTCTTCGATTTCTGCTTTCATCGACAGCAGATAGTCGATGTCGTCGTACCCGTTCACGAGGTTATTCTTTTTGTAGCCATTGATGGCAAAACGCTCCTGATCGCCCATGGGCAGCAGGGTAATGGTTTGGGCGGGCAAGTTTACCTCCAGTTCTGTGGCCGGGTCAGCATCGATGGCGGCAAAGATTTTGGCCAAAAAATCAGGGCTGACCTGCACGGGCAGAATACCGATGTTCAGCGAGTTACCCCGGAAAATATCGGCAAAAAAGCTCGATACCACACAGCGGAATCCATAATCGTAAATAGCCCAGGCAGCATGCTCGCGGCTGGAGCAGCTCCCAAAGTTTTTGCCCCCAACCAGAATTTTTCGAGCCCACCCTTCACCGGAATAAGTGGGATTATTCAGCACAAAATCAGCCTTGGGGGTATTGTCGTTGTTGTACCGCCAGTCGCGGAAAAGGTTATCGCCAAAGCCTACCCGCTCGGTGGCTTTCAGGAAACGGGCAGGAATAATCTGGTCAGTGTCCACATTCTCGGTGGGCATCGGAACGGCAGTACTGCGGAGAATGGTGAATTTATCGTAAGCCATGTTTTTACCTGTTATTTAGTGTCATTAAGTCGTCATTGATAGTCATTCATTGTCATTGGTGGCCATTCGTTGGTGAAAACGATTAATGACTACCAATGACAATGAATGACGACTTAATGACTACCCATGATGCGAAGAGAATGACTACATTAGTTGTCGTGGATCGGTCACTACACCCGTAACAGCGGCTGGGGCCGCCACCAGGGGGCTGGCCAGCAGGGTTCTGGCCCCTGGCCCCTGACGGCCCTCGAAATTGCGGTTAGAGGTCGAAACGGCGTATTTGCCCGCCGGAATCTTGTCTTCGTTCATGGCCAGACAAGCCGAGCAACCCGGCTGCCGGAGGGCAAAACCAGCTTCGGTCAGAATGTCCAGGATACCTTCTTCCTGAATCTGTTTTTCGACAAGGTGCGATCCTGGCACTAGCCAGACCGTTACGTTGTCGGCTTTCTGACGGCCTTTTACGATGGAGGCAAACGCCCGGAAGTCTTCAATCCGGCCATTGGTACAACTGCCCAGAAATACGTAGTCGATGGGTTTACCAATCATGGATTCGTTTTCGGCAAAACCCATGTAGTGCAATGATTTCTGGTAACTCGCACCCCCGTCTTTCATACTGTCGCCCAACGGAATCTGCTGGGTAACGCCTGTGCCCATACCCGGGTTGGTGCCGTAGGTAATCTGTGGCTCGATGTCGGCAGCATCGAAGGTCAGATCCCGGTCGTAGGTAGCTCCCTCGTCGGTGCGGAGCGATTGCCAATAGGGGAGGAGATTATCCCACTCAGCACCCTTGGGGGCCAGTTCGCGGCCTTTCAGGTAGTTAAGGGTGGTTTGGTCAGGGGCAACCATGCCGCCCCGTGCACCCATTTCGATGCTCATGTTACAGACCGTCATGCGGCCCTCCATGCTCATGTTGGCAAACACATCGCCGGCATACTCCACAAAGTAGCCGGTAGCCCCACTCGCCGAAATCTGGGCAATGATATACAGGGCTACGTCTTTTGGTAGTACGCCTTTACCCAGGGTGCCGTTCACCGAAATCCGCATTTTTTGCGGCTTGGGCTGCATAATGCACTGCGTAGCCAGCACCATTTCTACTTCCGATGTGCCAATACCAAAGGCAATGGCTCCAAACGCACCGTGGGTTGAGGTGTGCGAATCGCCACAGACAATGGTCATGCCGGGTAGGGTAATGCCGTTTTCTGGCCCTACCACGTGAACAATGCCGTTTTTGTGGTGCCCCAGGCCCCAGTGCGAAATATTATAGTTGGTAGCGTTGCGCTCCAGTGCCGCCAGTTGATTGGCCGACAGCGGATCGGCAACGGGCAGGTGTTGGTTTAGGGTAGGAGTGTTATGGTCGGCGGTGGCAAAGGTGCGGCCCGAAAATAGCACCGGGGCATTGCGGCCTTCGAGACCCAGAAACGCCACCGGGCTGGTTACTTCGTGGATAAAGTGCCGGTCGATGAACAGCACATCAGGGCCGTCGTCAACGTGCCGGATCACGTGGGCGTCCCATACTTTGTCGAACAGGGTTTTGGGGGTAGGCATAATTGAGTACAATTTATGGGACAAAGGTGGGGCATTCCTACGAATCAAACATCCCGCTGTTCGTCCAGTAAATAGCGATTTTAGTTCAAGTGAGCTTTTTGGGTGGAAAGCTGTATGTGGGGGGTACTTATGAGATTGCACTATCTCGTTCAAATGCCGCGCTTTGGGGTAAACCCATACTGTTGTTTATATGCCTTGATGAAGTGCGATACGCTTTCGTAGCTGATTTCCATACTAACCTCCGATACATTTTTGTCGGTGTTGCGGAGTAGGAAATGGGCGTGTTCGAGCCGTTTCCGGCGGATCCATTGGCCGGGTGTCATCTGGAAATGAGCCTCAAAGTCGCGCTTAAACGCTGAGAGACTACGGCCCGACAGCCGGGCCAATTCATTCATGGAAAGTGGTTTGAGCAGATAGCGGCTCATCAGGTAATCGAGGTCGGTTTTTTGGCCCTTGTAAATGTGCAGCAGAATGGCCCGTAACTGACCGGGCGTATCGAGTTCGAGCAGGTGTAGCAACAACTCCTGGAATTTAAGCCGCAGCAATTCGTTCAGAAACGGCGTTTTAGCCCCAAAATAAGGCAGCAACGATTGAATAAACTGGTCGAAGGTAGCCGAGGCCGTGAGGGAGAGAATAGGGTCGTCGGGTAGGGGAGAGGTGGTTGTCTGAAACAGGGTCAGGTGCTGACCCACAAATTCTTTCAGCAGTTTTTCATTCACAAAAAATACCAGGCTCCGGTAACTGGAGTCGATAGACTCGTTCATGGAATAACAGCCGCGCTGAAAAAACAGAATCTGCCCTTTGCGGACGTGCAACTCCTGCGTAGGTGAGTTAAACTTCTTTTCGCCTTCCAGCACTACTACCACTGCATGTTCCTCAAAAAAGACCTCGTTCCGTTCGGGATATACGTCGCTGCGGTAGGCCACAAACGTCATCTCTGATCCGTCGGGCCGATTAATGCTCAGCGACTGAAACTGATTGGGTAGAATGGAGGAGGGAACGCGGAGCATGGAGAGTACTTATTAGCCAGTATTTTTAGTTACTTCGTGTTCAATAATGACATCAATCCATTCTTTGTTTATAGGCACATCAACAGAAATCGCTTCCCAAAATAGAGACTGGTCAATACCCCAATAATGATGAATAAGCCGGTCTCGTAATCCGGAAAATCCACGCCAGTCAAACTCTGGGTAGGTTAATCTGAAATCATCAGGAATTTTTTTACATGCTTCTCCAACAATCAACAGGCTATGGGTAACCGCACGGCTCTTAGTCTCATCAGCCATCAGACTATCAAGATCATAAGTAGCCGTTGCCCTCATAATATAGTTAAGTTCGGACTGGATATGTTTAAGAAAATCAATCAGTAAGGGGGACGTATTCAATTTCATTGCTTACATGTTTACGAACAAAATCAGCCATCCCCTCCCAGGTTAATACATCTGTTTTACGACCCATTAACGCTTCTAAGTAGTCAGCTATATCCAGAAAGCTATGTAATTTCTTCTTACCTGGTTCAAACTCCACAACAAAATCAATGTCGCTCAACTCAGTCTGGTCGCCCCGTACAAATGAGCCAAACAGACCCAGCCGGGCTGCACCAAATTGCTTCAATGCAGATTGGTGCGATTGTATGCGCTCAAAGGCTTGCTGTTTATTCTGAACGGCGGTTATCATAAGGTAGTTTGATTCAAATAGCTACACTAAAAACTGAAACAAATCGGGTTGGTCATTCAGGTATTCGAACACGATATTTTGCGTCTGCATTCGTTCGATGAGCGGCTCAAAATCGGCGCGGTGTTTGAGTTCGATTCCCACTACAGCGGGGCCAACGTCGCGGTTGGTTTTCTTGGCGTATTCAAAGCGGGTAATATCGTCTGTGGGTCCAAGCACGTTCAGAAAATCGCGGAAGGCACCAGCCCGCTGCGGAAACCGAATGATGAAATAGTGCTTCAACCCCTCATACAGCAGCGACCGCTCTTTGATCTCTTCCGTGCGGGTAATGTCATTATTACCACCGCCCACCAGGCACACCACGTTTTTGCCCCGAATTTCGTCTTTAATTAAGTCCAGTGCGGCAATGCTCAGGGCACCGGCGGGTTCGGCCACAATGGCTTCTTCGTTGTAGAGTTGTAGAATGGTG
>JBBQUC010000077.1:0-12031 GCA_038212815.1 Cytophagales bacterium | reverse complement strand
AAAAGCGACAACCTGCGGGGAGAGAATAACCTGATTAGCCGTTAGACTGGCTGTAGGAGTCGGTTGCGCATAGCTGACGGTGATAATACCCGGGGTAATGGTTCTACTCTGCGCGCCCGATGTGACGACAATATAGTTGTTAGCTGGGGCGTTAGTCCAGCCTACCTCTACACTGATTGTAGCCTTACTGCCGTTATTTTGATAGCAGCCGGAGGTGATTGCCTTAAGCGAAATAGAACACTGCGCCTGCACCAGATTGGGCAAGAGAATCAAAAATAACGCTGTCAGTAACAATGCGTAGAAACGATTGACAGCAGTAGCGTGATGGGTAAACGAAGAAACCATTGCATTGAACCAGTTAAGTGCGTTTTTATCTCACCTAACCTGAGCCAATCCCTATACCAATCCATTTGCATTTATCTTTAAATTATTAATTTTTATCATAAATAAGAGCTTTAACTCCTTTTTAGGGACAAAATGCTTCTATCAAATACATATTAACAAATAATCATTTAATATAGGCAACTGGCTTAACAAAGAGTGTGCCAACCTTGACAGACCAGATTGGCACGCCTACTTATAACCTGTGCCATTTCCGTTGGAAGCTACTTATCTTTGTCTGAAAAAACGAACCGCTAATGCAACCCATTACCGACCTCAGTCAGTTAGACCCCAACCGGATCTACACCTATGCAGATTACCTGACCTGGCAGTTCACGGAAACAGTTGAATTGTTTAAAGGAACTATTTTTCCAATGTCGGCCCCCACTGTGAGGCATCAGAAAGTATCCTGGCGACTAAGTCGTTTTATTAGCAATGCTTTTTATCAAAAGCCCTGTCAGGCATTTGCTGCCCCTTTTGATGTTCGCCTGTTTGACCGACGCAAAAAGCCGAAATTCGATGGGGATGTCTATACAGTTGTGCAGCCCGACCTCTGCGTTATCTGCGACGAGAGTAAACTCGACGAGCGAGGCTGCCTCGGTGCGCCCGATCTGATTATCGAGATACTATCGCCCGGCAACACCAAAAAAGAAATGAAGAATAAATTTCGGCTTTATGAAGAAGCAGGTGTACAGGAATATTGGCTCGTTGAACCGAATGACAAGGCCGTTTTTGTTTATACACTACAGGGTGAGGAATATATTGGCCTACGCCCACAAACCGATGAGGACAGGGTTGTTAGCCGCCTGTTTCCTGAATTGATCGTTGATTTAGACGAAGTGTTTGCCTGAACAAAATGACAATCGGCCTTGTTTTCGGCAAATTCATGCCTCCGCACCGAGGCCATATGGCCCTCATTGACTTTGCCGCCCAACAATGCGACCAGCTCATTGTGTCGCTGAACGAAACCACACACGACCCCATCAGCCCGAACCGGCGGTTAGGCTGGCTACACACGCTGCTGACTGACCGGCCTAACATCACGATAGCCTCTGTTCTCGATGATTTTCACAACGATAGCCTGCCCCTCGAAGCCGCTACCCGCATCTGGGCAGCGGTAATTCGCCAGCATTATCCACGGGTGAACGTGCTTTTTTCGTCGGAAGCCTATGGCCCCTTCGTGGCCCGTCACCTCGGCATTCGGCACGTAGCCTTCGACCCGGACCGGCGGCTGTGGCCCGTGTCAGCTTCACTTATTCGGCAGCAGCCAGCCCAGTATTGGAGCTTTATTCCGGAGGTAGTACGGCCTTTTTTTGTGAAGAAACTCTGTTTATACGGCCCCGAAAGCGTGGGCAAAACTACCCTGGCCCGGCAGTTGGCCGAGGAGTACAACACGGTGTTCGTCCCCGAAGTAGCCCGCAACCTCATCACCAGCAATGACTTCTCCCTGGCCGATATTGCCCGCATTGGTCATGCCCAAACTGAGGCTGTTCTGGCAGCTACCCAACAGGCCAACCGGATTCTTTTCTGCGATACCGATGTGATTACAACCCGGATTTATTCGGATATTTATCTGAACGAGGTGCCCCCCGTTCTGGCTGAATTAGAGCAGCAGGTCACCTATAATCAGTACATATTATTAGACATCGACGTGCCCTGGGTGGCTGATGGGCTGCGCGATCTGGGCCACCGCCGACAGGAGTTGTTTGACCGCTTCCGGGCGGAACTCGAGCAGCGGACATTACACTATACCCTAGTAAGCGGCTCCTTCTCAGAACGCCATACAGCCCTACGCGAACTGGCCGATTATTGGCTCACCCAACCAGGGCCAACCGACCCATTTACACTATAAATTTTAGGGTCATCCCTCAGTTGAGAATCCACCTGGCTATCCAGCTAAGACCTCAACGTGGGTTTAATTGCCTTCCCTATTTTCCCCGCTGTTTCGGCGAGCAGTTCGGTATTTCGCCCCACCAGTAGCAGAGACGGCTAGTCTGAAAAAGATTTCGGCTCTGCCTCAACGTTTTGGAGGGAGTAAACGTATGGTAGTTAACAGCGGCAATGCTCCGCTGAACTCACCTAAAAATACTCTATCGAATGAAACGCCCTGCTCTACTCCTGCTTGCAGGTATCTTTAGCGGAACCCTGGCCCTGGCACAGGACAATATAATCCTGAAAAACGGCACCGAAATTCAGGGAAAAGTGCTGGAAGTATCGCCCAGCGAGATTAAATATCGGCGGCAGGATAACCTCGAAGGACCAGTTTATACCACTGGTACCCGCGATATTATCTTGATTAAATACGCCAATGGCACCAAAGATGTGCTAAATCCAGCCACCACTTGGGGGGGCCAGGCAGGCAATGGCCAGAATAGGACACCATCAGCCCCCACGAACCGGCAATTAGACGGGCTACGCTACAATAGCCGGTATTTTAACCGCCACTTCAGCGATTTGCAGGGGCGGTCTATTCCAGCTAGCGAGATGAGCCTGTTGATGGTCGACCAGCCAGGAGCGATGCGGTCGTTTGAGCGGGGGCAGCACCTGCGTAAATGGGCCTATATCACTGGCGGTACCGCCCTGGTACTGATGGGTACTGGCGCAGGCGTAGCCCTAGCCGGTGGCTTCGGCAGAGACCGGAATGACCACAATCAAAATCTGTTTGGCCGTTTCAACAACAATGGCCTCCCCTTTGACCCGAACGATCCAAATGACCGGAATGACAAGGGTCGCAATGGCCGGCTTGACCGGGGAGCAATTGCTGGCGCAGCCGTGGGTGGTGCTGGCGTATTGCTGGGCATAGCCGCACTGGTACTCGATCACCGGGCTTCGAGGTCTTTCCGGCGGGCAGCCAATCAGTATCATGCTGCTCCAGCCACCAGCCTGCACCTCACCCCCGGCTACCAAAATCAGGGGCTAGGACTGGCATTACGTTTTTAAGTAGGTTATCATTCGTAGTCATTCATTGGCATTCATCGTCATTCATAGCTAACTTGTTATTAATCAAATACTTACAATTAATCACTATTGAATGACTACGAATGATAATCAATGGTCACTTCGTCAAAACAACCCTTTGGCAAAATTCATCACGCCACCCAGCGACTGGCGGGCGGCTGGTTCGGCGGGGGCACACAGGGTATTTAGCTGACCCACAGTGGCTAATGCCCCGTCGATCAGCGACGAGCCACTGCCTGATGCCAGGCCACCCAACGAAGGTAGCCCGCCTTTGAGCAAGTTCAGGCCACCTGTAAGCGCACTGGCCGAGCCGAGCAGGCTACCGCCACCCAGCAAACTACTGATCTGATTGGCACCTAAGGCCATTTTGGCCAGTCCTACGGTTTTCCCTAAAGTGCCGCCACCCAGCATCCCACTCGTAAGCAGGGGCAGCAATGCCCGTAGGTTACCTACCTGGCTCAGCAGTTTATCTTTAAAATCTCCCTTACTGGCTTTTGCCTGCGTTTCGGCGGCATCGGCGCCCGCTTTCAAGGCGTCGGCGGCTGCGGCTTTGTCGCCTTTAGCCTGAGCCGCTACCGCCTGATCCAGTTTTGCGGCTGTGCTATCGGCGGGGCTACCGACACTGGGGGTGGCTGGTATATCGGCTACAGCAGGTGCAGCCGGGGTTGCTGGCAGATCAGCGGCCGCAGGGGCAGTCATCGCAGGCACGGCAGGAACAGCCGTGGGTGCGGCTGGGGTAGTGGGAACAGCTACGGCGGGCGCGGCTGGATCTGGTGGCGGGGTAAGCGCGGTATGGGTGACGGTGGACACCTTAGCTGTTTTAGCCGATTTAGTGGCTTTTTTGACCATTTGGGCCGAGGCCGTGAGCGAGGCCAAAGTCAGCAGGCCCATGCAGGTGAAGGCTGATGCAATTTTCATAGAGAATAATTGTGTAAGCACAAGAAAAACAGTAAACTGCTACAATAGTAGGGCTTTAACAGATATGCTCGGCAATAACCACCCCATAATAAAATGCCCGCAGGGCGTACAGTGGCTACTGGCAACGGCTTTGGTGGCTCTTAGTATCCTCCCAACCGCAATCGCTCAGGGAGTTGCCACTAGCGTTGTGGCCAACAGTGCCCTGGCCTTTATTATCCAGGAGAAAGATGCTCATATTGAGTCCATAACTTACGACCCGGCTACCAAAACTTTCTACCTGGGGTCTATTCACAAACGAAAAATTATTCAGCGCACCCCTGACAATCAGTTCCGCGATTTTGTGCCAACTGGGCAGGATAGCCTGTATGCAGTACTGGGGGTAAGGGTCGATGCTAACCGGCGTGTACTCTGGGCCTGCACCACCGCTTTACCCCAAATGCAGGATTATACCACTGTCGACAACAACAAAGTAGCCGTCTTTGCCTACGACTTGTCCACGAAGCGGTTACTGAAAAAATATACGCTCCCACCTACCGGTCAACTCCATGTGCTGGGTGAACCCGTAGTAGCGGCTAATGGCGATGTGTATATCAGCGACAGCGGTTACCCCGCTATCTATCGGATAAAGCAGGGCAGCGATCATCTGGAGCTATTCTTATCAACAAACCTGCGGTCGTTACAGGGAATTGCGTTTTCGGCCAACGAGCAGTTTATGTTTATAGCCGATTATGCCACCGGCATTTATCGCTACAACATGGCGACCCGACAGCTTACCCAACTCCAAAAAGAAGCCAATATAAATGATCGGGGCACCGATGGGCTGTATGTGTATAAAGATCAGCTTGTTGCCATTCAAAACGGCGTGTCGCCCAGTAGGGTTGTGCGGTTCAGGCTAGACAAAACCCAGAGCCGCATCCAAGCAATGGACGTGCTGGAAATGCGAAATCCGAATTTTAATGAACCCACGCTGGGAGTAGTAGTTGGACACCAACTGTACTACGTGGCCAATAGTCAGTGGGACAACTACACAAAAGAGGGGCTAATTTTCCCGCTCGAAAAATTAGCCCCAATCCTGATTCTAGTCCTTAGCCTGGATTAGTTCTATCCTTAGTTCCCGTATTCCATCACCACGAATGTACCGGGCAACACCGGAGCGCGGGGGCGTGGGTTTTCGGTGGTGGGTGCCGGAGCAGTACCATACTCGGCGGTGATCACAAAAATGTGGTGGCTTTTAGGATCTATCGTGATGGTTCTGGCACCACGTTGAGTGGTTACGGTCTGCACAGCCTCAAACTGACCGGGTTTCACCTCCCGCACTACCGTGAGTGAGCCTTCTCCGTTGGAGCTAATAGCCGAGCCGGTCGATGTATCGAACACGGCCCCATCGACCCCGCTACCAATGGGTACTTTAGCCAGCACCTTACCCGTTTGCGAGTCCAGCACAATCATTTCTTTGTTGTGGCAGGTGCTAAACAGCCGGTGATGCACCTTATCGAAGGCTAGCCCCGTGGGTTCCTCGCCTGTCCCGAGCGACCATTTATGTTTGACAGCCAGTGTATTGGCATCAAACACAGCCACTTCATTTTTATCTTCGAGGTTCACAAAAATCAGCCCGTGGTCGTCAGTAACGGCAGCTTCGGGTGCGCCCCCCAACTCAACCGTGCCAACCACATTACCCGTTGCGCCTTCGAGGACAGTGGCACTATTGCCTTCGTTGTTAAAAATGAATACCCTCTTCGAAAACGCATCGTACATAATCGCGTCGGGCTTTTTGCCGGTCGGAATTTCTTTGATGGCCGAAAACGTCTTCGTATCGAACATGGTGGCGGTGTTGGGTCTGCCATTGGTGGTATAGCCCACCGTGGTGCCGGGCACAACACCAATGCCGTGAATGCCCGGCGTTGGCGTAATGACCCCCAGTTTGGCGTGCGATTTTAGGTCGAGTACTTCCACCTGCGTGCCATGCGACACGTAAAGACGGCCCCCGTTGGCATCGGCCAGCAGGTAGTCCCAGCCGCCCTCGCCCCCGATCACGGTCTTTTTAATGAGGTGGTAATTCACCGCCGGTTGGGCGTAAAGCGTACCGGCCAGCGACAGGCAAAGTACAGAAGTCAGGATAGTTTTCATGGCATTTTAGGTTTATATAATTCGGTACACATTAATCCTTATACGCCAGCCGCAACAAGCCGGGGAAGATAAGCAATAATAACGGTAAGGCCACGCAGAAACCACCAATCACGGCAATAGCCAGGGGTTGGTGCAGTTGTGCTCCGGTGCCAATCCCCAGGGCCAGCGGCATCAGGGCCACAATGGCACTGGTAGCAGTCATGAGTTTAGGCCGGATGCGGGCCGAAATGGCATACTTGATGGACTCGGCAACGGGGGCCGTTCGGTGGTGGTCGGCAAATTGCTGGAAGGTGAAAATGGCATTCTCAGCAATGATCCCCACAATCATGATGATGCCCGTGTAGCTGCCTACGTTCAGTGGGGTTTGGGTGATGAACAGGGCAATGAACGACCCCGACACGCCCAGCACCGAGATGAACAGAATCAGCCCGGCGGCTTTCAGGTCGCGGAAGAGGAACAGCAACACCACAAACACCAGCAACGAAGCCGACACCAGAATGAGCAGCAACTCCCGAAACGATTGCTGCTGCTGGGCATAGGCTCCGCCATACTCTACATGCTGCCCCGATGCGAGGGTGACTCCCGCGCCCACTTTCTGCTGAATCTCGCCCATCACGCTGCCGAGGTCGCGGCCCGCCAGGCTCGCGGTAATAGCTACCATCGGTTGCAGGTTTTCGCGCTGAATTTCGGCAGTGCCGGAGTCCACCCGCACGGTGGCAAACTCCGACAACAGGCGGCTGCGGCCATCGGCGGTAAAAATGGGGCTTTGCTCCAGTGTACTCAAATCGGTGCCGGTGCCGGGGTATTTCAGGCGCATTTTCAGAAACTGTGACCCCTCCAGAATGGTGCCTACTTCGTTGCCCATCAGCCGGGTAGTCAACTGGTTTTGCAGATCGAGGGGGCTGAGACCATACTGCAACAGCGCGTTGCTTTTGGGGGTAAACACCACCGACGGTCCGGCAATGGTGATGCCGTTGAACACATCGGCGGTGCCGGGTACGTTCGTGACGAGGCCGCTCACCTGATTGGCTAAGGGCCGGAGTTCGGCGGCATCGTTGCCAAACACCTTCACTTCCACCGGGTTGGGTTCGCTCATCAAATCACCGAGCATATCGCCAATCACCTGCCCAAAGTCAACGCTCAGGCCGGGTTGGGTGGTTTCTATTTTCCCCCTGATGTCGTCGATGACCTCATTGGTGGAGCGGCTGCGGTCTTTTTTCAGCGAAATGAGGTAATCGCCCCCGTTGGGTTCGGTGATAAAAAAGCCCATCTGCGCGCCCGTCCGGCGTGAAAAAGCGGCCACTTCGGCAATAGCACGGAGTTGTTTATCGACCCCGGTGAGCATCACATTGGTTTCAGCCAGCGAAGTGCCTGGAGCCGAGTGATAGTCCAAAACAATGGAACCCTCGTCCATTTCGGGCAGAAAACCCGTTTCTAACCGGCTGTAAATCAACACTACAGCCAGAGCCAGCAGGCCCGACAAACCGAGGGCAATCCACGGGCGACGAATGAATACCCCGAGGGCTTTGCCAATGGCGGGGTGCGGGGCATGGGCGGCCTGCTTCTTTCTGCCACTGCCAAACAGGCCGTAAATCAGGGGCAGTCCCAGCCAGGTGATCAAAAACGAGCAAACCAGCGTGACGACCATAGTAACAGCCAGCACCTGAAAAAACGCACCCGCCACCCCACTCATCAGCGCGAACGGGATGAAGATAACGATGGTACTGAGCGACGAACCAACCATGGCCGGAAACAGGTAGTGAATGGCCTGCCGGATGGTATTGGTATCAGACTTGCCTTCGTGTTCTTCCTCGACCCGGTGAATCTGCTCCACAATCACCACAGCATCGTCGATGATGAGACCAATGGCGGCTGCAATCCCGCCGAGGGTCATAATGTCGAGGGTGTAGCCCAGCGCGTAGAGCACCAGCACCGAAGCTGCCAGCACCACCGGAATAGTGAGCAAAATGACCATACTCGCCCGCCACGACCGCAAGAACAGACTCGTGACCAGAATAGCGAGGGCCAGCCCAATAAAAATGCTATCCGTCACACTCTTGACAGCATCGCTCACAAAATCGGCCTGCACATAGGTGGGGGTGAGGATTACGTCGGCAGGGAGCAAGTTCCTCAATTCACGTACTTTCGCAGCCACGCCATCGCTCAGGCTGATGAGGTTGGCCGAGGGCTGTTTCACCACATTGACCAGTACGGTCTCTTTGCCATTCGCTTCAATCCGGGTAAACTCCTGCTGCTCGTGCAGTTCTATGATGGCTACGTCAGCCAGGCGAAGCAGCCGCTGCCCGTCGCTACGAATAATGATGTTTTCGACATCAGTTTTTGAATGTACCGTAGCATCGGTCAGGGTCAAATACAGCCGGTGATAGTCGGAGGCTAGCCCGTTCGACTGGATAAAGTTGGTATTGGCGAGGGCGGTGGTAATGACCGCCGGGGTAACGTTCAGGCTGGCCAGTTTGTCGGGTTGCAGCACAATCCAGTATTCTTTGGTGCGTCCGCCCATCACCTGCACATTGGCCACGCCCGGTACCCGGCTCAGGTAGGGCCGAATGGTGTATTGCGCCAGTTTCCGTAACTCAATCAGGTCGCGGCTTTTCGATTCGAGGGCGTAGTCTATCACCGGCAAAATAGACGGCGACATTTTCTCGACTGACAGCACCGTGTTGGGCAGTAAGGTGTTCTGAATCTGGTTAATCCGGGCGTTGACCCGCTGCAACGACACGTCCATATCCACCGACCAGTTCAGGTAGATAGACAGTTCAGAACTGCCCCGGCTGGTAGTGCTACGAACCATTTGTACGCCCTCGACCTGGTTCACGGCGTTTTCGAGCGGCTGGGTAATGGCCACCATCATCAGTTCGACGGGTTGCTCCCCCGCATCGGCAATCACTTTGATTTTCGGGAATGTCCGCTCCGGGAACAGCGATACCTGGATGCTGCGGTACGCAAAAACGCCCCCCACCAACAGCAGGATCAACAGCCCCAGAATGGGTTTGCGATACCCGAACACGCCATTACGTGGCCCGATTTCTTGTTCAGCGGCCATGCACGGGGTTGTTTATCCGCACCAAAGCGGTGTCGGCCAGTCCATAGCCGCCCTTGCTGATAATGCGGTCGCGGGGCGAAAACCGGGGGCTGATAATCTCGATGCGGTTGTCGCGTTGCAGGCCCGTTTTCACCGGCACCTTCAGGGCGGTGCTGTCGTTGAGAAGTTTCATCACCCAGAATTCCGTTTGGAGTTCGTTGGCCAGCACGGCCTCTTTGGGCAGCGACTGCGCGTTGTTGCGTTGCTGGTTGGAGAAGGTAATGTTGAGTTGCAGGCGGGCAGGCAGCACCATCGGCTGGTCGGGTTTCACCACAAACCGCTCCGTTTGCGAGAGCGAATCGGCAAGGGCGAGGGTGCTGGCAATACGCCCGCCAATCTGCCGACCATTGGGCAATTGAATGCGGCACACGCTGCCCACATGCACTGATGAATCCTGCTCGACGGGCACTTCTATCAGAAAGGCAAACATATCGGGGGCCGAGAAACTGGCCAGGGCCGTACCATCCAGCACATACTCTTTTTCTTCGGCCTGCACTACCGTAATAAGGCCAGCATCGGGGGCACGAATGATTAACTTCCCGATGTTTTTAAGGGTGGGGTCGTTGAGGTAATTTTTGCCGTTGAGGGCGTAGGATTCTTTGGTTTCCAGCCCAAACAGTGGCTCGCCTTTACGCACCTGATCGCCAATTCTGACATAGATTTTGGTCACATAGCCGGCAATGGGCGATTTGATACTACCACTAGTGAGGTAGTAGGTCATGCCCCGAAACGTTTTTTCGAGCCTAAAGGTATCCGAAGCCACAGTTACCACCTCCACCGGTGTTTTCGGGCGGGGCGCATCGGCTTCCTGCGTGCTGGTATCCGTTGTTGACGAGGCACCACAGCCAGTGAGAAGGAGAAGGAGGGAGAAGTATCGGAGCATTTTATTGACTGAGTGGTTGAGCGAATAATATGGGATAATCCGGCATTCACTCAATGTTAGAAGTTTCTGTAATTGAAATCACTGATGAAGCGTTGCCGTTGACTAGTTAACTGATTCAGGGTCAGTTTTATATTTAGGTAGCGTTGCACAATCAACAGGTAGTCGATAGCCGACATATCGCCCCGGTATAACCGGGCCTGACTAACGGTTAGAAGGTTTTCAACATCGGTATTTTGTTTTTCAGTCAGGCCCAGCACCCGCTCATTCACCCGCAACTGTTCATTCACGGTACGTAGCCGCAGGTTGTAGCGGTTTATGTACTGATTGCGGTAATTCTGGATGTTAAGCTGACTGACGTTTAGCTTCTGGTACTGCAACCGGCGTTGATTGCCGTTGTAAATGGGCATCGTAAAGTTAAGACCCAGGCTGTAACCAAACCGACGGGTAATAAGGTCGGGGCTAATGGCGTTGGTGCCCGCATTGGCCACGAAATCGAGGGCGGGGCGGTAAAAAATGTCGATCACCCGGCGATTGCGCTCAATAATCAGGCTGTCGAACCGGAACCGCAGTAAATAGGGGTTATCGTTGAGGGCAAAGCGGTATTGGGGAGCCAGGTTGGGTTTGGCCAGATGTACCAGGCCCGTTTCGGGCAGGTTGCAGAAAGTATTGAGCGTCAGCAAATCCTGCAAAAACTGCACCTTGGCCCCTTCGTAATTGATTTCACTCTGCTGCAAATCGACCCGAAACGCGAGGTAGTCCGACTGGTTGAAGATAGCCGACCGTAACAGGTCCTTCAGCACGTTATTTTGCCGGGAAAGTATCTGGAACAGCTCATTGAAAATGACCATCTGCTGATAATCCTGGTAGGCCGTCAGGTAGAGGTCGATGATGGCTTTCTGGAGGTCGTTCTGGTTAATCCGAATGGTATTCACCAACGAATCGCGCAGAGCTGAATTGAGGTTGTTCTGAATGCGCAGGTTGCGCCGGTAAAGGAGGTTGCGGTTGGCCTGAATCAGCCCCGTATATTGCCCGCCGTTGGTGGTGTTCTGGTCGTAGCCATAGTTGGTACCGGCGGGGGCATAAAGATACTGACCAATGGCCTGCACGTAGGGTTTGTTGATGGCAATATTTAGCAGACTATCGAGCCGGTTGAGGGCAATGGCGTTGATATTTTCTTTCAGCAACGGGCTATTGGTCAGGCCCGCTTCGAGATAAAAGGCCAGTGTGCGGTGCGCCAGCGAATCCTGCCCATAGGCTGCTATACGAGCCGCCATCAGAGCAACACCCACCACCAGTATCCGTGTAAATTTGCTCATGCTCTGTTGGTTAAAAAGCCTCGGAGATTTTTCCGTAAAACCCGTGCGTTTGCCACCCGGCGGTCACATCGAGTCGCTGGCTTTTGTACGAAATCAACTCTTTCTAACTGGCTGTTGTTCGACTGCCCAGGCCATAATAAAATTGGTGAAACTGAGTGTAGAGCAACCCACCCCGAACCAGGTACTGCTTGTGGTGGGTAAAGATGGTATAGGTAGCCCAGCAGGGGTTTACCTTCCAGGGCAAAAATAGGTGTCAATTCTGAAAGAAATCTGCTGTCGGCAGTCTATTGCTGCTGGGCTTCCCGGCGCAATACCGGAAACTCCGAAAATTCGAGCATCTGCCGA
>JBBQUC010000076.1:0-12162 GCA_038212815.1 Cytophagales bacterium | reverse complement strand
ACCGTGATTTTTCCAGATGGGATTCCAGTTGCGGAGGCCTTCGGTATAGTGCCACATCCGGTCGCGGTTAATGTACTGCGCCCCGGCAGTTTCGGCAATAGCCAGCATCCGGCCATCGACGTGTTCGGGCACCCCCGCGACCATTGTTTTTGGCGGTTTCCCCAGGCGTTCGGGCCAATTTTGGCGCACCAGATCATGGTTGCCCCCAATGCCCCCCGACGTAACGATGACGGCCCCGGCGGTGAAAGAAAAATCGCTGATCACTGTGCGTGAGCTTTTTTCTCCCCGCCCCACGGTAGTAGGTTCCAGCACCTCACCCCGCACGCCCGTCACGGCACCGTTGGTAACAATCAACTCACTAACCTGGTGGCGGAATTTAAATGTAAGTAGCCCTTGTTTGGCCGCTTCGCGGACGCGGTGTTCAAACGGGGCTACTACGCCGGGGCCAGTGCCCCAGGTAACATGAAAACGCGGCACCGAGTTGCCATGCCCCACTGCTCCATGTCCACCCCGCTCAGCCCACCCCACCACTGGAAAGAACCGCATTCCCCGTTCCCGTAACCAAGACCGCTTTTCACCCGCAGCAAAGGCTACATAAGCCTCGGCCCACCGGCGCGGCCACTCGTCTTCGGGGCGGTCGTAGGCCGCCGACCCCATCCAGTCAGATAGAGCAAGGTCGTAGGAGTCGTGGATACCAAGCCGACGCTGTTCAGGTGAGTTGACCAGAAACAGGCCACCAAACGACCAGAAAGCCTGTCCGCCCAGGTTCTGTTCGCCCTCCTGATCCAGCAGTAGTACGCGCTTACCCGCAGCAGCTACTTCAGCAGCGGCAACCAGTCCGGCCAGGCCTGCGCCCACAATCAACACATCGGTATCGGTGGTCATTCGGTAAAACGGTTTCAGTTAGGAAAAGGGTTACAGACAAATGTACTAAAAATCAACCGTAGCTTGCAGAATGAATCCGCCAATTCCCATTCCGACCATCCATCTGTTTCCAGTGCTGCAAGGCTACCTGCTGAGTTTGCTCCGTAGCCTCACCTCCGACGATTGGTACCGTCCCACGCTTTGCAAAGATTGGAGCGTGAAAGACATAGCCGCCCATTTGCTCGATGGTGACACGCGCCGGATCGCCCTCCACCGCGATGGATACACCGCTCCGCCCGACCAGTCTATCCACTCGTATGCAGATTTGGTGGCTTACTTAAACCAACTCAACGCCGATTGGGTACGGGCCGCCCGCCGACTCAGCCCGGCCCTCCTGATTGATTTACTCGACGCATCAGGCCGCGAGGTCTACACTTGCCTGAACGCCCTACCGCCCTTTGGGATAGCCGCTTTTCCAGTAGCATGGGCTGGCGATACGGTATCGCCCAACTGGTTCGATATTGCCCGCGAGTACACCGAACGCTGGCACCAACAGGAGCAAATCCGGCTGGCCGTTGGGCAACCTGATGGTATTATGACGGCTGAGTTGTATCACCCCCTACTCGATACGTTTATGCAGGCTCTACCGCACACGTACCGCTATACGCCCGCTGCTACTGGCACACAGGTACAAATAAGGATTACCGGTGAAGGAGGTGGAGTTTGGACAATAGCCCGGCACCCCGATAACTGGCAGTTGACGAAATCAGAAGCCAGCCCATCCGCTCAGGCAGTAGTAACACTGGCCGGGCCAATCGCCTGGCAACTATTTACTAAAGGCATCAGCCGCGAAGCCGCCCGTTTGTTTATCCGCACAGCCGGTGATGAGGCATTGACCCAGCCTGTACTGCGGATGCGGGCTGTAATGAAGTAAGGATAGTCGGAATACCTGACTAAATTGCAAATTCCGTCTAGACCAACGGGATCAGTATTATCGAGTTTACAGGACTAACTACCTCAACTCAGCACCCATGAACTTTACAGCCATTAACCCCTACAGCGGCAAAACCCTGCATACTTACCGTATCGATTCCCCGCAAACTGTGGAGCGCAAACTCAAACAGGCCGAGCGGGCTTTTGCCGACTGGTCGGCGTTGACCGTGCGGGAGCGGTGTGATGCCTTCCGGCAGGTGGCGGCTTACCTCATGGCCCATAAAGAAACCTACGCGGCCCTCATTACGGCCGAAATGGGAAAAACGTTGCGCGAGGCTGTGGCCGAGGTTGAGAAGTGTGCGGGCGGATGCCTATACTATGCCGACCATGCCGAAGCGTTTCTGGCCGACCGCCCCATTGCGTCGGATGCGCGGCAGAGTGTGGTGGCATATGAGCCGTTGGGAGCAGTGCTGGCTATTATGCCCTGGAATTTTCCGTTCTGGCAGGTATTCCGCTTTGCTATTCCAGGGCTAATTGCGGGCAATGTGGGCTTGCTAAAACACGCCCCCAATGTTACTGGATGTTCGCTGGCTATCGAGGCTATTTTTCGGGAGAGTGGCTTGCCCAAAGGCGTATTTCAATCGCTGGTTGTCGATGTCCCAGCCGTAGAGGGGCTACTGAAAGACCGGCGGGTAAAAGCCGTGACGCTCACCGGCTCCGGGCGGGCAGGAGCCTCGGTAGCCGCGCTGGCAGGTGGGCAGATCAAGAAATCGGTGCTGGAGTTGGGTGGCTCCGATGCGTTGGTGGTACTGGCCGATGCCAACCTCGCCAAAGCCGCCGAAGTTGCCGTACAATCCCGGATGCAGAACGCCGGACAAAGCTGCATTGCAGCCAAACGGTTTATTGTGGAGAAACGGGTGAAAAAAGAATTCACCGAGCGGGTACTGGCCCATATCCAGGCCATCCAGCAGGGCGACCCAACCGATCCGGCTACTAAAATGGGGCCGATGGCCCGCCCTGATCTGGCCGATAATCTGGAACGGCAGGCCCGCGAAACCGGGGCGCAGGGAGGCCGGTTATTAACCACGCCCGGTACCGATGGCCCGCTGCAACGCCGGGGTTGCAATGTGCAGCCGCTGCTGTTCGACCGGGTAACGCCCGCCATGACTGCCTTTCGCGAAGAAACCTTTGGTCCACTCGCCGTTATCTGCGAAGCCCGCACGGAGCAACACGCTATTCAGTTGGCCAATCAATCGGATTTTGGGCTTGGCTCGGCGTTGTGGACAACCGATTTAGACAAGGCTAACCAACTAGCCCGGCAACTCCGGGCAGGGTCGGTATTTATCAACGGCCTGATGCGCTCCGATGCCCGTGTGCCGTTCGGGGGCATGAACCAGTCTGGGTTTGGCCGCGAACTTTCCGACGTGGGTATCCACGAGTTTGTGAATGTAAAGACCATCTGGCTGGAGCAGTAACTTGCCCGGCAGCAGTTACCACAACCCGAATTGTGCCTATCTTGCATCCATAAAGGTACTTCCTGAACCCAACCTGCTATGTTTTCGCGCCTGACCCTCTGTTGCCTGTTGGTAGCCACCCATGCCGTGGCCCAGTCTGTTTCGCCTACCCGCTCAGAAACTGGTACTACCAGCCGCTACCAGACCGACTACTGGCCCGCCCGCTGGCTGGTACACCCTACAGCTCCTGCCCGGCAGTATGGCATCTATCACTTCCGCAAAACCATTATCCTGGCCCAAAAACCCACCCGGTTTGTGGTGCATGTATCGGGCGACAATCGCTACCGATTGTTTGTGAATGGGCAGGCGGTAGCCCTCGGCCCGGCCCGTTCCGATACGCAAAACTGGAACTACGAAACCCTCGATCTGGCTCCGTTTCTGCAAGCGGGTGCCAATACCCTGGCCGCTCAGGTATGGAACATGGCCGAGGGTGCCCCCTATGCCCAAATGACTTACCAAACCGGGTTTATTGTGCAGGGCGATGCCGATGCCGAGCAGGTAGCCAATACCAACAAAACCTGGAAAGCGTACCAGAATCCAGCGTATAGCCCCATTAAAAACGATAATGCCAAACTCCGCACCTACATTGTAGTGGGCGATGGCGACCGGGTCGATGCCGCGCTGTATCCCTGGGGCTGGGAGCAACCCAACTACGACGACAGCAAATGGCCCAACGCCGGGCAAGTGGGGTACGGGGCCAAGCCACGTGGCCTGGGTACCGATGGCAACTGGAACCTGGTGCCCCGCCAGATTCCGCTCATGGAAGCCGCCCCGCTGCGGCTGGCTACCATTCGGCGCAGCGAAGGGGTAACCCTGCCCGTCGCTTTTCTGGCGGGGAAAACTCCGGTTACCATTCCGGCCAATACACGGGCCGTTGTTCTTTTCGATCAGAGCCACCTGACTAATGCTTACCCTGAACTGACCGTAAGCCAGGGGAAAGGAGCCGTTGTTACGCTGGCGTATGCCGAAGCATTGGTGAATGATAAATGGCAAAAAGGTAACCGCAATGACATAGAGGGTCGCCAGCTACGTGGTTTTGAAGACCAGTTCATTGCCGATGGTGGGAGTAAACGTACCTTCCGCCCGCTCTGGTTCCGTACCTACCGCTACCTGCAACTAACCATTGAGACCAAGACCGAACCCTTAGTGCTCAATGACCTCATGGGGCAGTTTACGGGGTATCCGTTCACGCTGAAAGCGAAGTTTGCCAGTGCCGATAGTAGCCTGACCTCCATCTGGAATGTGGGCTGGCGTACTGCCCGACTCTGTGCCGGCGAAAACTATTTCGATTGCCCCTATTATGAGCAACTCCAATATACGGGCGATACCCGGATTCAGTCGATGATTTCGCTGTACCTCACCGGCGACGACCGGCTGATGCGGAAAGCCATTACTGACTACGATCATAGCCGGTTCAACGATGGACTTACTCAAAGCCGCTACCCCTCCGCCGACTTTCAGGTCATCCCTACATTCTCGCTCTTTTGGGTCTGCATGATTCACGACTACTGGATGCACCGAACCGACGATGCCTTCGTGAAAAGCATGATGCCGGGTATGCTCAGCGTACTCAACTGGCACGAAGCCCGGCTAGACCGGGTAACGGGGATGAACGGCCCCCTGGAATGGTGGAATTTTGTGGACTGGTCAGCCTGGAAAGCCACGGGCGAATCGGCAGGGGGGGTGCCTGCCGGAGCCAGGTTTGGTGGGTCGTCGATCCTGACCCTACAGCAGGCATACACCTACGTCAGAGCGGGCGATTTGCTGGCGCACTACGGGCAAAACCAACTGGCCGAACACTACCGCGAACTGGCCCGGCAACTCAATAAGGCCGTGTATGCCAGTTGCTGGGATGCGAGCCGGGGCCTGATGGCCGATACCCCGGTAGGCCGAGGTACGACCAAAACCTCGTTTAGCCAGCACGCCAATATCTGGGCCGTGTTGACCGATGCGGTGCCTAAAGACCGGCAAGTGGCTCTGTTGCAGAAAACTATGACAGACACCAGCCTGATACAAACTACTTTTTATTTCAAGTTTTACCTGTTTCAGGCACTCAAAAAAACAGGACTGGCCAACCAGTATCTGCCTCAGCTAAAACCCTGGCACGATATGATTGCCCTGGGCCTCACTACGTTTGCCGAACAGCCCGAACCTACCCGCTCTGACTGCCATGCCTGGAGTGCTGCTCCTGTTTACGAGTTTCTGTCCACCGTATGCGGCATTAACCCCGCCGAGCCGGGCTTCCGGTCAGTGCGTATCGAGCCGTATCTGGGGAATCTGCCGTTTGCCGAAGGTACTATGCCCCACCCGGCAGGCGATATTACCGTACGGTTTGAGAAAACCCCGGCGGGTGGGCTAACGGGCTATGTGAGTTTGCCGCCTACTCTGACCGGAACCTTGCGCTGGAATGGGAAAACAATACCCTTGAAAGCGGGTCGCCAGCAGATAAGTATCTGATGAAAATGAGTGTGCGGAATACGTTTAATAAATTTTAGCTAAATCTTAATCTATTTTTAATCCATTCGCGTAGGTACGATGGTTGTTTAATATCAACATAAACCATTAACTCTACTATGCGAAACGTTTCTGTTCTCAACACCCTGCCCCGCCTGTTCATGGCTGGTCTTTTGGTTGCTTCTCTTGGCGTGTTTCAGGCTTGCCAGGATCCTCAGGTTGGCGTTGCTCCCAATGCGCCAACTGGCATACGGCACTCTGGAGCCAGAACCAATTTTTCGTTTTATCTCCTGGCCGACGGCAACAAACTCATTCGACAAACCCTTGACAACAGCGCATCGGCCGGTATGGTCACGGCCATCACCGGTTTACAGGATACAGAGCGAATGGTAGCCATTGATTTCAGGCCTGCTACCGGGCAATTATACGGCGTTACTGATGCCAGTCGCCTGTATGTCATTCGTCCCGAAACGGGAGCCGCCCGCATGGTTGGTAATGGCCCCTTTGCTCCACCTGTTAATACCAATGAAATCGACATCGATTTTAACCCGACGGTTGACCGCATCCGGCTGGTAAGCACACGCGGCCAAAACCTGCGGCTAAACCCCGAAACAGGTACGGTAGCTGCCACCGACGGGTCTATCAATGGCGTGGCCAATGCGGCCATTACGGCAGTAGCCTACACCAACAACCGGGCGGGTGCCGCTACCACAACGTTGTACGACATCGACGCAGTGTCGGATAAACTTTACCGGCAAATGCCCCCCAACGATGGCACCCTGGCGATGGTAGGGTCGCTGGGAGTAGATGTAGCGGGAGTTGCGGGCTTCGACATTTCTCCCGACAATTCCATTGCCCTGGCCACGCTGTATTACAATGGCAAACAAAACCTGGCCGAGATTAACCTGGCCACGGGGCAGGTGCAAACTATTGGTGGCTTGCCCGACATGAACATTATTGATCTGGCTATCCCAACGGAGCCTGTCGCTTATGCCCTCACATTTGATGCCGCCGGAGCCAATACACTGGCCATCTTCAATCCCTTTAATCCTGCCCCTGTGCTGAAAACAATTACGGGCCTGGCATCGGGCGAATTGCTGGAGGGAGTGGATTTCCGCCCGGCCAATGGCCAGCTCTACGCCCTGGGCCGTAGCAGCCGGTTATACACCATCAATACGTCATCGGGGGCGGCTGCTATGGTTGGTTCCGGGCCGTTTGGCGTTGCCTTGACCGGTGAAGGGTATGGCTTTGATTTCAACCCCGTTGTTGACCGCATTCGGGTAGTAAGCAGTAGCGGGCAAAACCTGCGCCTGAACCCTGAAACTGGTGCAGTGGCGGCAATAGATGCTGCTTTGGGCGAAAACGATGCCTCCCGCAGGCTTACAGGCGGGGCAGTAGCAGCCGCTTATACCAATAATTATGCGGGTGCAACCTCAACCACACTGTACGTTCTGGGCAAATTATTTGGCTCTAAAGATGGTTCTTTCCCCATTCCAGATGTCCTCTACGCCCAAAGCCCGCCCAATGATGGCACCCTGGTTGAACGCGGCCGGTTAAACTTGAGTATCAACACCAACACCGGCTTCGATATTGGCGGTACGTCAAACATGGGGTACGCTGTACTGTCGGCCAATGGGGGTACGCGGGTTTATCGGATCGACCTGACATCAGGTTCGTCAGAGGCCATGGCAACCGTTCCTTTTGCCGTGCGTGGATTCGCGCTGGGGCTAGGATTCTAAAAAACCGGCCTGCCCGCTGATGCCCGGACTAACAGGGCCGTTACGAACACTGCATATAAAATCCCCGTCAGCATAACCTGGCGGGGATTTTTTGCGATATAATACGCAAACAGAGGAATAAGTTGCAGGGCATGCATCCCGAAAAAATGGGCGATGCGGAGGTCACCATGTTGGGTGCTCCAGTTCACAATGGGTGCGCCAGCCCCGCCGTCGGGAGCACCAACCGTGTGCGCCAGCCGACCCGCCATCATAAATCCCTCGAAGGCGAAGATGACAAACAGTGCTATGCCCAGCCGAATACCCCACAAATAAGCCGGGCTGACAGCGGTGGTACTGAGCCGGAAAAACAGGAATCCAATATAGGCGGTCCAGACCGTAAATACCGTAATGGCCAGGCCCATCAGGCTGAACAAAAGCCCATCCATTGGAGTCGAAATATTAAAGTGCGACAATTTGCCCCGACTAGCCTGCCACACCACAATTCCTAGTTCAAAAACAAAGACGATAACAAACATCCAGGCATAAGCCCGCACGCTTCGTTGCTGGGGCAGCAGCACTACATACCACGCCATTGTCCAGCAGAGAATACCTGTCGAAACGAAAAATTTCATGGGTTTAATGTAAGCGTTGATCCCCAGCACCTGCGTTTGCGTAGTGAGTGACAGTATTGCGCATACAAGTGTACCTGCCAAACAGAACCAGCCTAACTGATACAAAATGGCATTGCGCGTATGCAGTGCGGTTAAAAAAGCAGTCATTAATGTAGCGTTTAGTGTGTTGGGTTAAGCCGATAGTTGCCGGGTACGTACCAGCCTGATCAGCCAATACAGCAGCAGGCCAACCGGCCCTAGCATAAAGCAGAAAAATAGCGGCACTACAATAAGCAGGTGGTGAATGTTTTTCTCCTGCGAGTCGCGCAGCACAAACGAACCTGCCACCAGATCGAAGGCCAGGTAGTGAATCCACCCGGCCAGCATCACGCCATCGCCCCCGTTGGCAAATAGCCCTTTCACCCCCGCCAGCGAATTAAAGGCCCCAAAATCGACGGGGCCACCCGCAAACAAATACACAACATAGAACACCGCCAGACAGACCGGAATGAGGTACGATTTAACGAGCCATTGGGTAACAACCCAACGCGGAGCCACCACCATGAGCAGCCATTGCGGCAACACCAGGGTGTTGGCCAGTTGAAAAACAGTTGAAGGAGACATTTTTTCAGTGAACAGTTATCAGTGAACAGTTATCAGTGAGCAGCTAACTGTTCACTGCTTTGCCTGCGCCAGCACCCGTAGCAGGTTGCCGCCCCAGATTTTGGCGATGTCTTTTTCAGAGTAGCCCCGGCGGACAAGTTCGACGGTGAGGTTTTCTATTTCGCTCACATCTTCCAGCCCGTTTACCCCACCCCCGCCATCGAAATCGGACCCGATGCCGACATGGTCGATGCCCACCAGTTTCACGATATGGTCGATATGATTCACAATATCAGCCAGGCTGGCCCGCTCGGAGGCATAGACTTTTGCCACTGAATCGCTTTGCATCTGCTGGCGGGCTTCCAGTTCAGGAGTGGTTACCCGGCCCACAGTGGCCATACGGATTTTGGTTTTAGCGGCCCGGTGTGCATCGGAGGGCTGGCGGAGGTAATCGCTCACAAAATTGACCTGCACCACCCCGCCTTTTTGGGCAATTGCCCGAATCATCTCGTCGGTCATGTTGCGTGGAAAATTGCAGAGGGCGCGGCAGTTGGAGTGCGAGGCAATAACGGGGGCTTTACTCAGGGCTAAGGCATCGTAAAACGTTTTATCCGCCACGTGGGAGACATCAATCAGGATACCCAGGCGGTTCATTTCGGGAACAACCTGCTTGCCAAAATCGCTCAGGCCGTTATAAATAGGCCCGTCGGGGTCGGTCGAGGAATCGCCGATAAGGTTATTGGCAAAGTGGGTGAGGGTCATGTAGCGGCAGCCGAGGTCGTAGTACGTTTTGAGCATGGCGAGGTCACTGCCTACGGGGTAGCCGTTTTCCATGCCGATAAACACCGCCCGTTTGCCCAGTTTCTGAATCCGGTAGGCATCGGCGGGGGTGGTGGCCAGTTCGGCCTGATCGGCATGGGTTTTCAGAGCCTCGTGAATCAGCTTAAACTGGTTCAGCGCGTTGCGTTTAGCCTCGGCATGACCGTCGGGGGTGCGTGGCCCCTGTGATGTATAGACCGCAAAAAACATGGCATCCATGCCACCTGCTTTCATCCGTGGAAAATCAATCTGTGACTGGGCGGCATTCCGTACATCGCGTTTAGTATTGTGCGCCACGCCCACATCGAAACCAGGTTTCTGCATCATAATGGGGGCATCGGCATGGGTATCGAGGGTCAATATCCGCTGATGAATTTTGTGAGCTTTTTTAGTGATGGGGTCGTCATTTGGCGTAATCAGCCAGAAAAAGGGAGAGAACAGAAGCAGTAAGTTGATCATCGGTTGCTGATTGGGGTATTTCTCGAAAACTACAGAGAATTATGCGAAACCACAAATGGCGAAACTTTACCCGCTAACAGCCGGTTTCTGTGAAAGAGTAACGGAGTGAATGAGCGAAGGAGTGCCCTGTTTTGCCAAAGCAGAATAGACTATGCGTCAGCCACTCTTTCGCTCATTCACTTTTTCACTCATTTAACAATGCCCGTCGTTCCTTATAAAGAAAAAGACACCTCGAAGCGCGAGCAGGTAGCCGAAATGTTCGATGCCATCTCGCCCAAATACGACCTGCTCAACCACGTGTTGAGTGGCGGCATCGACATACTGTGGCGCAAAAAAGCCATTCGACAACTGCGGCCGTACGCGCCTAAAACTATTCTGGACATTGCCACCGGTACGGGCGATTTTGCTCTGGAAGCCCTGGCCTTGAACCCCGAAAAAATTGTGGGGGTCGATATTTCGGAGGGCATGCTGGCCGTTGGCCGCGAGAAAATGAAAAAGCGCGGAGTTGACCATATTATTCAACTGCGGTCAGGCGATTCGGAACGATTGCCAGTCAAAGACAATGAATTCGATGCTGTCATCGTTTCGTTTGGTGTGCGGAACTTCGAGAACCTGCTGGCGGGCCTCACCGATATGCAGCGCGTAACGCGCCCCGGTGGTGTTTGTGTGGTGCTGGAATTCTCGAATCCCCGTCGGACCCCTTTTAAGCAACTATACGGTTTTTATTCAAACAAAGTGCTACCCCTCATTGGGCGGCTCGTGAGCAAAGATAGTTCGGCCTACACCTACCTGCCCGAATCCGTTCGGGCGTTTCCAGATGGCCCCGACTTTCTCCGCATTTTTGAACAGGCCGGTTTCACCAACACGAAATGGCTACTGCTGACCTTCGGCATCGCATCAATTTACATCGGACGAAAGTTGTAAACCACAAACAAATAACCACCCTGGCCCTGCTGCTAGTCAGCCAACTGGCCTGGGCGCAGGGCGTGGCCTATCAGCGTAGGCATCTGGAGCGGTACGACGATAAGCCCATTCATTACGGGTTTTATTTCGCCATTCCAAACACGCGCTTCACCGTTACTCATAGCGATGCCTTTTTGACGGCCGATTCAGCTACGCGGATTTACTCGCCCACTCAGGCGGGGTTTCGGGTGGGGTTTGTGGTCAATGCCTTCCTCGACGATCATTTCGATCTGCGGTTTACGCCGGGGGTATCATTATATGGCCGGGAGGTAAAGTACGATTATGCAAGCGGCAATACCCGCACCGAAACCCGCGAATCGACCTGGATGGAGTTTCCGCTGCTGCTGAAGTACAAATCAGAACGGCGGCTCAACACCCGCATGTATCTGGTGGCGGGGGCCACGTTTGGGGTAGAAACCAACGTGCGCCGAAAAGAGGTGCAGGGCATTACGCGGCTCAGCACCAACACCACTGATCTCACCATCGACTACGGCATTGGTTTCGAGCAGTTTTTTGAGTTCTTCAAGTTCACCCCGGAGTTACGCTTCTCGCATGGTATCCCCAATATTTTCAGGCCCACCAACAATGCTGCCGGTATCGGTATCAATCGCCTGACTACGCATACTGTCACGCTGTACCTGAATTTTGAATAAGTTTACCGAGTGACAGCGTGGGGGTGATCACTTTTTTATAGATATAATGGGTTGTAAGTCAGAGCCGCAATCCTGTGACGGCTTAATTCTTCAACTTTTTTTAGTCAACCAGTTGCAAAAAGGTCGTGTAGTCTCGTATATTTGCACTCCCAAACGATGAAGTCTTGGGAAAATAAAAGGGAGTTTAGCTCAGCTGGTTCAGAGCATCTGCCTTACAAGCAGAGGGTCGGCGGTTCGAACCCGTCAACTCCCACAAAAAGATAAAAAACCCCTCAGAAATGATTTCTGAGGGGTTTTTTATTGCCTATATGTAAGTAAAGCTGTTAGCTACTATCCGACTAATTTCCATTTGTAAGTTTAGAATCATTAGATATAGGCTTTATCAGGGCTTTCTTATGAAAAATATAACAAACCGAAAATTCTGTTTTTGTGACTTAAAATTGCTTTATCAGGCTATTATGAGAAGCTCTTTGCAGTCGCAAGGTAGCATTTATGTAAACATTACTACTTGAATTGACTACTTAGACCACGAACTTTTTCCGATAATACGCTCAGAATATTTTTATAAGAA
>JBBQUC010000075.1:0-12165 GCA_038212815.1 Cytophagales bacterium | reverse complement strand
TTGATTTGCTGGTGAACGGTATCGACAAGCCGATTGACGTAATTAGCTTGAACAAAGGCGAAATCTGCCTGCACCTCAGCGATGTTGGCCTGAATGCCCAACTCGTTAAGCATTACCAGGACAATAACTTACGGGGTAAATGGGGCTACTTGCGGGGGGTAGTTCGAGTGCTGCGCAAAAAACGACTGCTCCGGTTAGAAATTAAACTCGGCGATACCTCCGTACAACGGGCTGCATTCATGGTCGTACTGGCTAATGCCCGCATGTATGGCACCGGAGCCATTATCAACCCCGATGGCGACCCATCTGACGGGCAATTCGAAGTAGTCGTGTTCAGGCAGCTATCATTCTGGGAGATTCTGAAAGTTTTCTGGCAGTATCAACCCTTCGACCCAAAAAAGATCGAGATTTTCCCGGCTACTTCCGTCTGCATTGAGATGCAACGCCCAGCCTATTTCCAGGTCGATGGCGAATACCAGGGCCGCGTGGAGAAAGTAGAGGCCAGTATCAGACCGGGTGCGTTAAGGATGCTGTTGCCAAATAGGGCGAAAGAATGAAAAATTCGTTGTCATTCATTATCATTCGTCGTCATTGATGGTCATTCATTTTCATTTATTGTCACTTATATAGTAATCAGATAGTTACAATCAATGACCATCAATGACCATCAATAACAATGAATGACCACTTACTTAATACACATTAAACCGCCCATTCCGTACAAACCCGATGAGGCTGATACCGGCTTCGCGGGCAAGATCGACGGCTAGGCTGGTGGGGGCACCTACTGCGGCTAGTACAGAAATGCCCGCCATCCAGCATTTTTGCACCAGTTCAAAACCAATGCGGCTGCTTATAAACACTCCCTGCTGGCTGAGGGGTAACCGGTCTGTCCAGAAGGAGGCTCCAATCACTTTGTCGAGGGCGTTGTGGCGGCCTACGTCTTCGCGCAGCAGGGACAAATGACCCTGCCCATCGAATAGGGCAGCAGCATGAAGGCCGCCGGTATGAGCAAAGGCTACCTGTGCGAGGGTTAGCTGGTCGGGTAGGCTGAGGATCAGCGTCGCCGAAGGGGTAAACAAAGGCTGGAGCGGAGCCGGGCAAACCGTGCGCACGGCCTCGATGGAGGTTTTGCCACAAATGCCGCAACTCGATGCCGTATAGCTATGCCGTTCCAGCAGGTGCCAGTCGATAACCACATCGGGCTGAAGTTCTACGCGTAGCACATTTCCCCCTTTATCGGCCTCGCTCACGCAATGCCGCGCTGATAGTACCTGCGCCCGCTGTTGAATAATGCCCTCCGTAAACAGAAACCCTAACGCCAGTTCGGCATCATTATCGACCTGGCCGGGGGTGCGCATGGTTACGGCAATGCTGCGCTGTTGCCGCGCGGTTTCGGGGCCGTAGCCCAGCCGTATTTCAAGGGGTTCCTCAATAGCCAGCAGATCGGGGACTTCTGTAGTGCCAGCGACTGTTACGCGGCTGACATGCGCGTGCGACACAAGAGCCATAACGTTAAGCGGTCATGGCCGCCAGTAAGTCCGCCTGGGTGATGATATGTACCTGCTGGGCATCATCGCGCACCAGTAACGCTTTATTCTCCCGGTCAATCAGCGACGAGAGTACATCGACTGTGTTGTCTAAACCAACAAACTTAAAGGGCTTGTCCATCACTGCACTCACCGGCTCATCTTTCACGGTTGGTCTTTCGATGAGTTTCATCAGAATAGTGGAGTCGGTCAGGCTACCCACAATATGGCCACTCTCGTCGGTAACGGGTATTTGCGAAATGCCCTGTCGGTTCAGCACCTGAATAGCCTGGCTTACCAGTACGTTGGTGCCAATGGTCGTCAGGTGCGACGATTGCCCGTTGTGGCGGTCGTTCTTGGCCAGCACAATATCCCGGGCGGTTTTAAAGGCCCGGTCTTCCAGAAACCCGTGGTCTTTCATCCAGGTGTCGTTATAAATTTTGCCGAGGTAGCGCGTGCCGTGGTCAGGGAGCAGAATAACCAGCACATCGGTTTCGGTGAGGTTATCTTTGGCCCACTCTAACGCCCCGTGCACCGCCGACCCGCACGACCAGCCCACAAACAACCCTTCTTCGCGGGAGAGCCGCCGGGCCATAATGGCCGCATCTTTATCCGTCACTTTCACAAAATGGTCGATCAGGCTGAAATCAACGTTCTGTGGCAGAATATCCTCGCCAATGCCTTCAGTCAGGTAGGGATAGACCTCGTTTTCATCGAAAATTTCGGTTTCCTTGTATTTCTTAAACACCGACCCGTAGGTATCTATGCCCACCGAAACCAGGTGAGGGTATTGTTCTTTCAGGAATTTGGCCGTCCCGCAAATGGTGCCACCTGTGCCTACGCCAGCCGCAAAATGGGTGATTTTCCCGTCGGTATCGCGCCAAATTTCGGGGCCAGTGGTGTCGTAATGCGCGGCTGTGTTGGAGAGGTTATCGTACTGATTGGGGTAAAATGAGTTTGGAATCTCGCTGGTGAGCCGTTTGGCTATGGAGTAGTAGGAGCGAGGGTCGTCGGGTTCTACATTAGTGGGGCAAACGATTACCTCAGCCCCCACTGCCCGCAAAATATCCATCTTCTCTTTCGATTGCTTGTCAGCCATCGTGAAAATACACTTGTAGCCTTTTGCCACGGCGGCCAGGGCCAGGCCCATGCCCGTGTTGCCGCTTGTGCCTTCAATAATAGTACCACCGGGTTTCAGCAGCCCCGCCTTTTCAGCATCGTCGATCATGCGCACGGCAATCCGGTCTTTCACCGAGTTACCCGGATTAAAGTACTCGACTTTCGCTAGTACCGTGCCTTTAATCCCTTTGGTAACCTTGTTGAGTTTCACCAGGGGCGTATTGCCAATGGTGTCGATAATGGAGTTATAGACTTTCATAGTTATGATTTGTTGTGCGCGTTGAGAAAAGAGAGTACTTGTTTGTGAAAATGTTTGAAACTGGTAGATCGTTGTTCGAGCCAGTCAATATCCAGATTTTCTAAAATCTTATCTGCTTTTTCAAGTTGCTTCTCCACAACACGTGTACCTAAATAAACGGCAGCCTTAGCTTCTGGGCGAGTATGCGGCTCTAAAGGAGATTGTTTCCCTGGTTCTTCGCTTCTACGTTTCAAATACCAAAGCCAATGCTCGATACACTGTACGGGCAGCATAATTACAACGCCACGATGTCCCTTGCACTGGTGTTCAAATGTGGCTATACGCTCCTTAATAACAGTCTCGTCGGCGGTATCTATATCCCTACCCACAAATAATACCTCTAACCGAAGCTTTGCTTTTTGCAAAAGGGCTGCTGGTAAAAAAGCGTCAACCTGATCTCTACCCCTGACTTTTACCCGCCATCGAAGTTCTTCATCCTCGATGAATGTATCGGGATATTGCTGGTGGAGGTATTTCGCTAAAAAATTTCGTTGGGCCTCATCTTCCCCAAAAAAGCCATACGTGATTATATCGCTCATTTCGGTACGCCCCCTAAAAAGCCAATTGTCCAAGAATCGCCCAATGCATCGGTATAACGGGGCGGTTCTATACCTAATTCCTTACTTTTCGCCGTGTCCGGCTCAATTACATCGCGTTGAAGATTTTTTACGTGCGTAGCTCCTTCCTCATCCTTATCAAAAATAAAAACACTTTCCGGCATCTCAGCAAACATATCCAGCACGACTGGGCTATGCGTTGTCATAATAACCTGAATATCTTTTTCCTCAACTAACCGAAAAATGAATTGAATAACTTCATGAATTCTTCGCGGGTGAATACCTTTTTCTGGTTCTTCCAGCAAAAGGAGCTTGGGAGGATTAGGCTGGTTAATGATGCAGAGAAGCGCGAGGAAGTAGAGCGTGCCTTCGGAGAGTTCATCCGCCCAGTAAATGGTTTTCTGCTTACCGTTTGTTAGACCAATGCGTTTAAATGTTTTATCTCCAAACTGTTTCACTAATTCTTCAGTTGATGCTATATTTTGAAAATTTATCTCTGTAAATTCAGGGACACATTTGGCTAAGTCCGTTTTAATTTGATCGAATACATTAGGATATTCATCTCTAATTTTATCAAAAAAAGCAATTAAGTTAGACGTATCAGCAGCAACAAAATTATCACCACGTCCTATAGGGGCTGGTTTATCCAGCTTATTCGTATCTGGTTTATAAATAGGAACATCTTTATAATAGAATGTTTTTTCATGGAAACTCATAGACAAATCTAGGTCAATATAATTATTGATACTATCCCAAAAATTATCTTCTTGAATCAAAAATATAGTAGGATTAGTTTTAACTATATCGAGAGGATTGCTTGAGTACCAATGCTCTAAATTTTTTCTATTTGAATTAATTTGTAAGGCTAAGTTCTCTATATTCTTCCTTTCGGAATATTTATCAAAATCTTCTTTAGAGAATATAATATTAATTCCACCACCTTTATGTTTAAAAGTAAATTCTATACTTTTGTTATTAGAAGTTCTCTTTAACGCAAGGCTAAAAAACTCCAAAGCCTTCAAAAAATTCGTCTTGCCGGAATTGTTTGGCCCGATGAGCAAATTAACTTTTTGCAAATCGAGGGTAATGTCTTTCAAGCTTTTGAAATTCTGGATGGAAACGCGCTTCAGCATGAGATATCTGTTAGTGACCGGGCCGGTTCGTTGGCAAGTTAGTGGTTTGTGTGGCTTTCATCAATAATTGATTGTCGGGGTCGAGCAGAACGGCGGCTGGTTTCCGGGCAAGCGGTACGGTAAACCGTTGCGTAGGCTGGTTCAGCAGCAGGCGCGGGGTGCGATAGATCTCTTTCCCGGCAGCGGTTCTGGCACTAAATACGAGTGGCAACACAAACCGCCCCCTGCCCGTTTTCACCTGATTGACGGTCAGGACTACTGCTTTTTTAGACGTGTTGTATTGCCAGTTCCAGGCCAGTTCTGGGTGGCCGGGCTGATAGAGCCATTGCCGGAAAAATTGATTAAGGCTGCGGCCCGATGTTTCTTCCATCGCCACCTGGAAATCACGGGTTTGGGCATTGCTGTTGCGGAAACGCTGATAATAGGCTCGAATGCCTTTCCAGAACACAGCTTCGCCGAGTTCATAGCGTAGCATATGCAGCACCCAACCGCCTTTCTGATACGAGTTGGGGTTTAGCAAGCCCATGAGGTTGCGGGTGGTAGAGTCAACAATCGTCGCATCGGGGCGCAAGGTTTCATAGCTGAGTACCTGGGCTTTGTTAGCGTTTAATACCTTGTTCAGGGTATCGCGGCCGTAGCGGTGTTCGAGGTATAGGGCTGAGAAATACGTAGCAAATCCCTCGCTGAGCCAGATATGCGACCAGTCAAGCTCCGATGCCGAGTTGCCAAACCACTGATGAGCAATTTCGTGGGCCAACAGGCTTTCTTCGTTTGTATCGCGATGGCCAATAATAGCCCGCTCGGTATAAAAAATGCAACTGGCGTTTTCCATACCGCCAAACGTGGTGGTTGACTCTACATTGGCTAGTTTCTCGTACGAATAGGGTCCGATGCGGTCGCTGAAAAACTGTAAAATGGCCTTTGCCGGTCGATAATCCACAAAGCCTTTGGTGCTGTCTTTAGGGTATAGCCAGCTTTGCACCGGAATGCTGTTCACCAGACCCACCTGCTCTACCGCAAACTGAGCTGCGCCAAAGACCATTACTTTCGTTGGAATCGGAGCCTGCTCACGCCAGTGGGTTTGGGTTAAGCCGTTGCCCAGTGGGGTTTCGGCTACGAGTTGCCCATTGGCAATAACCCGGTATTGAGCGGGGGCCGTGACCACAAATTCGCAGGTTGCTTTATCCGATGGATGGTCGATTACCGGCAGCCAGTGTCGGGCGTTGTTAGGCCAGTTATCGCCAAAGAATGTGCGGTCGCCAAATTTATTCCGGCTGATAATCAAGCCCTGAGCAGGTATGCCTTCGTACTGTATGGTCACTTCCTGCGTTTCCGTAGCCGTGGTGGGCAGGGTTATATACACCCGGTCGTTGCGGTGCGTAAACGGTACGTTCTGTCCATTGAGCAACTGCACCGTGCGTATCCGCATCCCCGTTGTAGCGGTATCCGTTTTCGCGCCTATTAAGTCGAACCAAACGGAAGTGAGGCCGTTTGCGCGGATAAACCGAATGGTTGTTTCACCCTGAATATGGTTGTCGGCATCGGTGAGGGTCACGCCAAAGCGGTAATGCAGCACATCGACACCGGGCTGTGTGTACAGATTTATGACCGGCTGAGCACAGGCGTTCACTATACCCGAAACGGTCGCTATTGCCAATAAAAACCATTTCCAGTTAGTCATCGTCTCCGTTCTTTATTTCCTGACAGAGTTCTATTAATACACCGTTAGTGCCTTTTGGGTGCAGAAAACAAACCAGCTTGTTATCGGCCCCGCGTTTGGGAGTCTCGTTCAGCAAGGTAAACCCTTCTGCCCGCAGGCGGGTCATCTCCCCCTCAATATCATCAACCTCAAATGCCAGGTGGTGGATACCCTCGCCCTTTTTGGCGATGAATTTAGCAATGGGGCTGTCTGCATGGGTGGCGGCAAGGAGTTCGATTTTAGTCTGATTGATCCGAAAAAACGAAGTCATCACCCCTTCCGACTCAACCGCTTCGGCTTTGTAGGGGGCTACATTCAGTAACTGCACGAACAGTGCGTTCGACGCGGCTAAGTCCTGAACGGCAATCCCAATATGTTCGACGTTGGCCAGCATGGGCGGTAAGGTTAGGGTATAGGCAGAACTTTTCGGCAATGCACAAAGTTATCAGGATAGCCAATGTGTTGTCGCGCAGACTGCCATTTTTCATTGGTCTTTAAAACTATGGTAACGGTTTCGGAAGTAGCGAAAGATAAAATTATTGAACTGCGCCAGAAAGAAGGGTTTCAGGCCGCCTATGCTATTCGCGTATCTGTAGAGGGGGGGGGGTGTTCTGGCCTGATGTACGATCTTCAATTCGATGCTACCCAGCAACCTACCGATCATCTGGTGGAAGACAAGGGGATAAAAATTCTGGTCGACCGAAAAAGCCTCCTTTATCTGGCCGGTACTGAACTTGATTTCTCCGACGGCCTGAATGGTAAAGGCTTCCAGTTCCGCAATCCTAACGCTACCCGTACCTGCGGCTGTGGTGAAAGTTTTGCGGTGTAAATGACCCTATAGAGTTTAATACCAGGCCAGCCTCCCGATTCGGGGCTGGCTTTTTGCGTTTTTAAGGCGAACTTTCCGTCATGATACGCGCTCTTCTCATTACCGGGCTACTGGCCAGTTTGCTTACGGCCTGCTCCTCATCTACGGTCTACATTGTCCGCCATGCCGACCGGGCTAACGATACGGATACGACCAGCCTGTCGGCGGCAGGGTATGTCCGCGCCCGTGCGTTGGCCGAGCGGCTCCACGCAGAACCCCTCGATTCAGTGTTCGTGACAGACTATGCGCGGGTACGTCAAACGGCGATGCCAACAGTCAGTAGCCGGGGGGTAGCCCTAACCCAGTACCCCGTAAAACCCGTCGGGGTAATTATTGACCGACTCAAGCACATTCGGGGTAAAAACGTGCTGGTCGTTGGCCATAGCAATACCATTCTGGAGATTGCCAAAGGGCTTGGCACTACCCCAAGCCTTACCAAAATTGAGCATGGCGATTACCGTAACTTATTTATTGTGAGTAATAAGCGTACATTATTCAGAAAAAAGCCGGTACTTCGGGAAGAAAAATATGGCCAGTAAACCCTTCCCTTCTATGCATTACGGATTAACCCCTTGCCTGCTACTGGTGTCACTCTCAGCCTTCTCGCAACTAGCTTTAGTTACCCCTACCGAGCGGGTCAACCCATCTGTTTATACAGGGCGGCAGGCAGAGGTTGGGTCGGGGGGCGGTTTCACCGGGATGTCAATCACCTACTACCTACTCGAAAACGGTAATCTATTCCGGAAGGGTAGTCGCGATACCAGCTTTACATTTGTGGATACCCAAACCCCGGCCATTACCGCCCGCGTGTTTACAGCCCTGGAAAAGACCTGTGCCATCCGCAAAACCCGCTTTAATCATCCTGGCAACCTATATAAGTTTGTGGGCTGGCGGAAGGGCAAAACGGCCTATCGGGTAACTTGGGGTGGCAGAGGCAAAACTGTACCTGCTGCCTACATTCGTTTTTACACTGCCTTCATGGGTATGCTTCCGAAATCGTAACCATTATGAAACACGGGTACCTCTTCTTGCTCCTGGCAACGCTACCTGCTCTGGCTCAGACCAGCTTTCAGCGTAAGCAAAAAACAGCCCTGCCTATCCCCGACCTGGCCCAACGCCTGAATGCTACTGCTGTGCCGTTGCCTGCCAGCCGGCAACAGACCCAAACCCTACTCGCCACGGGCAGTGCCCCCCTGTCTGTGCAGCCCCTGCGCCTGCGGGTACTGCGCGACGAAATCACGGGCCTGCCGCTTTTTATTGAAAACCGAAGCAATACCCCCACTACCCGCAACGCCCGGCGATCAGCAGCTGCCGTAACTACCGATTTTCTAAAACAAACCCGCAGCCTGCTGCAACTAACTAACCCCGCCGATCAGTTTGTGGTGAGCCAAACCACCACCGACGATCTCGGCCAGACCCATCTGCGGCTGGCGCAAACCTACCAGGGCGTATACGTCTATAACAGTGAAATGGCCCTGCACCTCAACGCCGATGGCGAGGTATCGCTGCTGAATGGCCGCTACCAGCCCGTTAGGGGCGATGTAGCTACTACTCCCCGGCTTAGTATGGACGAGGCTACCCAACGTGCCCTAAGCGATGTACGCAAAAAATCGCTGGTGCGGCCTTTTGGCCAAAATCTGCTGAACATGCAGCAATCGACGGGGAATTGTGCGTGTTTATGACGGCCAATACGCCCGTATTGGCCTGGCAGTTAACCATCCGGCCTAACCTGCTTGAGCGGTGGCAGTATGTTATTGATGCCCAAACAGGAGCCATACTCACCAAGTTTAACAATACTTGCGGGTTGGATGGACCGGTGCAGGCCTCTGCCCGCGATCTCAACGGCATAACCCGCACATTTCAAACGTACCTGCAAAATGGGCAGTATTTCCTCATCGACGCTGGTCGGCCCATGTTCAACAACCGTTCAGCCAAAATGCCCGACGAACCTGTGGGCACACTCTGGACCATCGACGCGGCTAATACCTTTGGCGATAACATAGCCGTGCAGCAGATTTCAGGTACGACCAACAACAACTGGAGTGCCAACGCCACCTCGGCGCACTACAACGCAGGCATTGCCTACGATTACTACCGGACCGTATTTGGGCGTAACTCCCTGAATGGTAAGGGCGGTAATATTATCTCGGTGGTCAATATTGCCGATGATGATGGCAAGGGAGGTATGGACAATGCCTATTGGAACGGCGAATACATGGGCTATGGCAATGGTCGGACTTATTTTAAACCGCTGGCTGGTGCCTTAGACGTAGCCGGTCACGAAATGACCCATGGGGTAATCCAAAACTCGGCGAACCTGACTTATCAAAACCAGTCAGGCGCCATTAATGAATCGATGGCTGACGTATTTGGGGCGATGATTGACCGCAATAACTGGCAAATTGGCGAGGGTGTCGTTAAATCGTCGGTGTTTCTATCAGGAGCCATCCGCGACCTCTCGAACCCTAATCAGGGTGGGGTTAATGATCCCGGTTATCAGCCCCGCACCATGGCTCAGTATATCAGCACTAGTGACGACAACGGTGGGGTGCATATCAACAGCGGAATTCCGAACTGGGCATTTTATAAGTTTGCCACCGCCGTTGGCAAAGACAAGGCCGAGAAAGTCTATTACCGTACCCTGACCACCTATCTCACTCGCTCGTCGAAGTTTGTGGATTTGCGGCTGGCGGTTATCAAGGCAGCGGGAGATCTGTTTGGCGCAACGGGTGCCGAGGTGACGGCCGCCAAAACAGCCTTCGATGCGGTGGGGATAGTAGAGCCGAGCAGCACAACCCCACCCGATAAAAACCCTACCCTGCCCACCAATACCGGGGGCGATCTGATTCTGCTGACTGATGCCACCGATAATAAGCTCTATTCAACGGTGGTCAATTCCACGAAATTCGACCTGAAAGCATCGACGGGCCTAACCCATCGCCCCAGCGTAACCGACAATGGGCTGTTTGCCTATTATGTCTCACCTGATAAGCGCATCCGACGGGTAAACCTCGCTGGGTCGCCTGTTGAAACGGTAGTATCGAACGAGACGGTTTGGGATAATGTAGCCATCTCGAAAGATGGTAATCGGCTGGCGGCCCTCACCGATCAGGCCGATGCGTCGGTTTGGGTGTATAGTTTCCCGCAGAAGCAGTGGAAAACGTTTAAGCTCTTCAACCCCACCACCTCCAAAGGCGTAACCACTGGCGAGGTGCAGTATGCTGATTCATTCGAGTGGGACTATACGGGTGAGTACATTGTGTATGATGCCTACAACGCACTAAAAAATCCGCAGGGCAAGGCCATCGACTATTGGGATTTAGGGTTTATCCGGGCCTGGAACAGCAGCAAGAACGATTTTGGCGATGGCAGTATCGACAAACTATTCGCTAGTCTGGACGAGGGCGAAAGCATCGGAAACCCCACCTACGCCAAGAACTCGCCTAATGTAATGGCTTTTGATTATGAACAGACCCTGGATGGCACCACCACTAACTATGTGGTAGCTACCAACCTCGAAATCGGCACCGTGAATGGGATTTACAAGAACAATACCCTGGGCTACCCCAACTATTCGCGGTCAGACGACCGACTGGTGTTCGATATAGAAGCCACCGGTGGAGAGGAAGATGTGGCCACCATTGCGCTGCAAGCCGACAAAATTACGCCGAGCGGCTCGGCCACTACCCTCTACAAAGAGGCAAAATGGCCCGTGTGGTTCAGTCAGGCCGCCCGCGTACTGCCTACTAAAACCGCGCAAACACTCACGTTCAACGCCCTTGACGACCGGTATGCCGGTGACCCCGATTTTATCCTCGCGGCTACCAGCTCAGCCAATCTGCCGGTTAGTTTTGCTATGGTGTCGGGGCCGGCGGTACTGGCAGGCAATCGGGTGTCGCTCACGGGGGTTGGGGTGGTTAAAGTTCGGGCCTATCAGGAGGGCAACAGCCAGTTTTATGCCGCCACCGCCATTGACCGTACCTTTACTGTACTGGCTATTCTGGGTGCCGAACCTACTGTTCCAGATGCCTTGAAGGTCTATCCAAACCCCGCCACCGGGCAGGTAACCGTCGATATGCCTGTTGGGGTTAGCTGGCAAAGCCTGCGGCTGAATACAACGCTGGGCGGTCTGGTGCAGCAACAGGCCAATGGTGGGCAGTCAAGCAAAGCCGTTCTGGACATCAGCCAGTTACCGGCAGGCGTGTATATGCTCCGCATCGAAACGTCGGGCGGCCCAATGAACCGGAAAGTATTGAAGCAATAATGTCCTCAACACCATCCTGCTGTTGACTCGGAAGGTTGTTGAAGGAATATTGTCCTCAACAGCAGGATGCTGTTGACTCGGAAGGCTGTTAAGCGTATGCTGATTAGCCGCTTGACGCGGCTTCAACAGCAGGATGCTGTTGAGGACATTCTACCGTTTACTTTTTAGTGGTAATAATAACCACACCGTGCTTACCCCTATCACCATAGGGAGCTGTAGCAGAAGAGCTTTTGACTACATCAATGGCCTGGATAGCGTTTGGGTTCAGCGTTTTTAGTTTGTCCTCCGTAACAACAATACCATCCAGCACATACAAAGGTGCTAACAGATTACTGCCAAGCTTGACAAATGGCATAAGCGTATTCGCGTTGGTGGCTTCCCGTAAATGCAGTGCCGAATCAATACTACGTGGAATAGGAGGTACGCCATTCTCAATTCCTCTAGCCGCTTCCACGCTCCCCGTCCGTTTATCTGCCTTATCGTCGTTTAGCTGAAAACTAATGGGCAGGTTATAGATACAGTTTACAGCCTTGCCGTTTTGCCGCGCCGGATTCCAGCGGGGCATCGACTTAATTACCCGCACGGCTTCGGCATCGCAGCCATACCCAATCCCTTTCAGAATCTGTACATCCTGGAAAGACCCGTCGGCCCGCACCATAAACTTGACAAAGACCTTCCCCTGCACGTTGGCTTTTTGG